>CAMVJN010000005.1 GCA_947167825.1 uncultured Selenomonadales bacterium
GGAGACAATGAACGATGCTGAAAGCGATTGAAATGAAAAAAGGGATTTACTGGGTAGGCGCCGTGGACTGGTCCATGCGGAGCTTCCATGGCTACTCGACGCGCCGCGGCTCGTCGTACAACGCGTACCTGATCCTCGACGAGAAGATCGCACTGATCGACACCGTGAAAGCGCCCTTCGTCGCGGAGCTTTTGGAGCGCGTTTCCTCCGTTGTCGACCCGAAAAAGATCGACTATATCATCTCGAACCACGTGGAGCCGGACCACTCCGGCAGCCTCCCGATCGTTGCGAAATGCTGCCCGAACGCGAAGATCGTCACCAGCGCGCCGAACGGCCTCAAAGGTCTGACCGGACGCTACGGCGAACTTCCGTATCAAGCGGTGAAAACGGGCGAGACGCTTTCCCTCGGCGCGCGCACGCTTTCCTTCGTCGCGACGCCGATGCTCCATTGGCCCGACAGCATGGTCACTTACTGCCCGGAAGAGAAGATACTGTTCTCCAACGACGCCTTCGGCCAGCACCTTGCCGCGAACCGCCGCTTCGACGACGAAAACGATCTCTCTATTATAATGGAAGAAGCGAAAAAATATTACGCGAACATCCTGATGCTTTACGGCAAGCAGGCGCAGACCGCCCTCGCGGCTCTCGGCAGTCTTCCGATTGAAATGATATTGACCGGCCACGGTATTTCGTGGCGCGCGCATATCCCGGAAATTCTCGAGGCCTATAAGAAATGGAGCGCGGGCGACCTCGAAGAAAAGGCCGTCGTCGTCTTCGACAGCATGTGGGGCTCGACGGAGCGGCTGGCAAAGGCGATTACCGACGCGTTCACGGCGAAGGGCGTTCCCGTCGCGTACTTCGACCTGCGCGCCGACCACATCTCCGACGTGATCACCGAAGTATTGACCTCGAAATATCTCGCCGTCGGCTCTCCGACCATCAATAACCAGATGATGCCCCCCGTCGCGGCGTTCCTCTGCTACCTGAAAGGCTTCGTGCCGAAAGGACGCCGAGCCTTCGCCTTCGGGTCCTTCGGCTGGGGCGGACAAAGCGTCGGCCTCGTCGAGGACGAGCTGAAAGCCGCCGGCTGCGAAATCTGCCTCGAAAAAATCCGCGTCAAGGACGTGCCGACACAGGACGATCTCGTTGCAATCAGGGAAAAGATAACCGCGCTGTAAAAAAAGCACTCGAAACCCCGCCGCTTCGGCGCAAAATGAAGCGGCGGGGTTCTTTTTCATTTATTTTCATTGTGTTTTCATGTATACATGTTCCACGTATTGCCCTGCGTGGAAAACTGTGTTATCATAGGGCGCATAGCACCGCCGGAAACGGATGCGACGCTGAAAGACGCGGCGTTCGGAGCTTGCGGGAGCGAAAAATGTTTTATTTTATGTATTAGGAGGAGTTTGGTATGAGTATGAAGAAGACCCTTGTATCCGCGCTTACGACGGCGCTTGTCGTCGGCGCGGCCTCGACGACGTTCGCCGCGGCGAACCCGTTCGAGGATGTCCCTGCCGATCATTGGGCGTACGACGCGATAGCTCAGCTCGCTGCGGATGGCGTGATTGAAGGCTACGGCGACGGCACCTATCGCGGCGACCAGGAGATCACCCGCTACGAGATGGCGCAGATGATTGCCCGCGCGATGGCAAAGGGCGGCGGAGACAAAGCCCTGATCGACAAGCTGGCGGCGGAATTCGCCGACGAGCTGAACAACCTCGGCGTCCGCGTTTCCGCGTTGGAAAAGAAAGTGGACAACGTGAAATGGCATGGCTTGTTCCGTTACACCTATAGGCATGACAACGAGGACAACACGAATGACAACGATAACTTCCGTACGAACAATTTCCGGCTCCGTCTGTCGATGACCGCGCAAATCAATGAGCACTGGACGGGCAACGCTCGCATGGAATATTTCTCCGAAAATGACAACATGAGCACTGCCGCCAATGACAACACTGTACTTGTGAACCGTGCCTGGGTGCAGGGACAGTACGGCGCAACGATGATTCAGCTCGGCAAGTTCCCCGGTTTCTCCACTGTGGATAACGGTCTGATTTATGATGACGACCTTGCCGGCGGTCTCGTACAGTTCGGCAACAAGGCGAACGTCAGGCTGATGGTTGCCCGCTATGACACAAATAACACCGAACTGAACGCCGGCACGGCCAGCTACCAATCCATCGAAGTGAACAGCGACCCGAACCAGAAATTCACCATCGGCGCTGCCTATCATCACTTCGCGACCCGCGATTTGAACGCAATCGCCGATCCCAATGGAGTTGCCGGCCGCACTTACGGCGCCGACCAATACAATATCTGGGCTGTTGGCATGGGCTATCGCTTCGACAAGAACACAAAGCTCTCCGGCGCATTTGCCCGGAATTGCAGCGGCGACTTTGGGACGGAGCATCGTCAGGCATGGAACGTCCAGTTCGATTACAAAGGCGCAGATAAATCGGATCCCGGTTCTTGGGGCGCTTTTGTCGCATACCGCCATATCGGCAAATACGGTGCGATTTGCCCGACCTATAACAGCATGTTCCTTAACCAGAAGGGTTTCAATGTCGGCGTGCAGTACACGCTGCTTAAGAACGTGCTGACGATGGTCGAGTACTACAACGGCAAAAACATCATCACCGACAATAAGCAGAATACGATTTTCGCCCGCGCGGAAATTTATTTCTGATTCATACGCAACCTCGAAAACGGCGTGCTTCGGCATGCCGTTTTTTCTTATCAAAAATTTTTCCAAGATTTACGACATATACAAAATCTCCCTGAAATATTTTTTCAAAAAAACATATGTCCCTCTTCCATATTCTAAAATTTGTGATATACTATTAGCTAGGAAAGGTGTCGAAGGAATCGGCGCCGCATGGAAGAACGGGAACGACAAGGGAGTGGATCAGGATGTCGATGGTAGTACGGAACAATTTGTCAGCGATCAATACTTTGAATACGCTGAACAAGAACCACAGCGCGCTGGCGAAGAGCCTGCAGACGGTCTCTTCGGGCATGCGCATCAACGGGGCGAAGGACGACGCGTCGGGCTACGCGATTTCGGAGCGAATGCGCGTGCAGATTCGTTCGCTGAACCAAGACAATCGCAACACCCAAAACGGCCACAGCTTGATGAAAGTGGCCGAGGGCGCCGTGCAGAGCACGGTGGACATTTTGAAGACCTTGAAGGAAAAGGTCATCAACGCGGCCAATGACACGAACACGGACGCGGATCGAATGATGATCCAAAAGGAATTGGATCAGAGCATCGACCAAATCAACGACAACGCGAATATCACATACAACGGAAAGTATCTCGTGGACGGCTCGAAAAACGGCAAGTCCGACGGGACTTTTACTGCGCTTACAAACAGCAGCCTGTATGAAAAGACAACATCAGCAACGCGTCTTGTCGCACTGAAGGATCGTAACGGGCAAAGCCTCAACATCAACGCCGGGGATCAAGTCAGTGTTTCCTATGTGCAGGACGGCAAGACGTTTTCCACCAGCTTTACCGTAACAAATACCTCGTCGTTGGCGACGATTATGAGCAAAGCGGAAAACGCCGACGCCACCAGCGCAAACCCAACGCAAACATTCAAGCCGTCCGACCCGTCGCAAGTTGCCGCTTTGCAAGCGACCTATGAAACAAAGAGAAATACATATCAAGGCACTGATGGAAACGGTGGTTCAAAAGCTGTCGCAAAAGCCGCTAAGGACGCTTATGATGACTATGACGAAGCTTTATATGCTTTGGGGAAAAAATATGAAGCCATGCAAAATCAAACAGGTAATATTACCACAATCAAAAATCAAGTGGGTGGTACTCTTATTACCGATTATAGTACATGGTTAGGCCGTACAGATTTTGAAGGGTTCCCTGACCCGGCACAAGCTGCATCGACTATTACTAATATACCGACCTATGATATTACGTCTAATGCATATAGTCCTGTGGGGGCGGAAATCACCTCTTTTTCAGCTGCATGGAACGAATATAAAACGGCTTATCAGAATTTGACAAATCTATATTCTAGCAACGGGAATAAAGATTTGTCTGCTTTAGCATTGGCGTTATCTGCCGCCAACCAGACTGCTTCCGATGACAAGAATGCCATGGACAATGCTCAAGCCGCTTGGGAAGCTGCGAACGCGCCGGAAATCGTCAGCGGGCCCGAGCTTGGCACGGGCTACTTTGGAACTATGGTCATGACGTCTGACATGGGCTCCGCCCTGACCATCACGGCGAACACAAAAGGCATCGAAGGCCAAATTGCGGGCTTCACCGTCAGCGTCACCGATGCCAACGGCAACATCAAGAAATCCGTCAACGCGGTGCTCGACGCTTGGAACGAAACGATCCGTGCCGAGAACGCCTCGGCGCAGGACAATGCCCTCGTTCTCCAAACCGGCACGCGGGCGAACCAAGCCATCAAGATCCGCCTGACCGATATGCGGGCACAGGCTCTCGGTCTCCAAGGCAAGGACGGCAGCACGCTGAACGTCTCGACACAAAAGAACGCCAACGCGGCGATCAACGTGCTGGACAACGCGATTCAAAAGGCTCTCGACCAGCAGACCGCCATCGGCGCCATCGAGAGCCGCCTCGAATATACCTCGACGAACCTGACCACGGCGGCGGAGAACGTCACCGCTTCGGAAAGCACGATCCGCGACGCCGATATGGCGCAGGCCATGACCCAATACACGAAGCACAATATCCTGACGCAAGCCTCGCAGGCGATGCTCGCGCAGGCAAACCAAAACAACAACCAGGTTCTTTCGCTTCTCCGGTAAACGAGCAAGTACCCATCTCTCCTTCCTTTTCTTTATTCCCGTAAAGCCGCGCCGAAAAGCGCGGCTTCTTCTTTATTACTTCGGCCATTAAACATCACGAAATCTCAGCCTTCCCCTTTGAGGGGAAGGCAAGGGAGTGTGGTAACGAAAGTTAATGGCTGGAGTAATATATAGACATTTCGTCATATAGCCAAAGTCGGACAACTTCATTATAATAAAATATATGTGGCTTCGTGATTGCTGATGAGCCGCAGGGGAAAGGCTTTTTGGCAAGCGGTCTTTTTCCTGCGGCTCATTTTCTGTCTTGCGACAATTTTCCCATCACGGGCGGAAGGGAGAGCGCACTATGAGTCCGATGGCTACGCTTCATTATTGCTCCTTTTATATCTGCGCGGCCCTGCTTTGTGTGTCCTGCCTTGGCTACACTTTGATCCAGGGGCGCGTGGCGCGGCGGCAGAACCAGCTTTATATTTTGCTGCTCCTGAATATGATGCTCTGCGCCCTCAGCAGCATCGTGGTGGCGTTCCATGAGGGGCGGCCCGGCGCGGAGGCGCATTTCATCGCGGACACGGCGCGGTTCGTTTCCTTGGTGTTCCACGCCTCCTTGGCGCCGATGTTCGGCTATTATGTGCTCTTGGTCTGCGGCAGCGCGTGGCAGCTTTCCTATCGCGGCCTCGCCCTGTACGCGTCTCCCTTTCTCCTGACGGAGCTTTTGATATTGCTGAACCCGCTGACGGGCTGGGTGTATTACTACAACGACTTGTTCCGGTATTGCCGGGGCTGGGCCTCCTACACGATTTACGTGGCGGCCTTCTTTTATCTCGCGGCGGGGCTTTTGAATCTTTTCCGCTACTGGCGCGCCGTGACCAGCGCAAAGCGGAACGCCCTCGTTTTTTTCATCGTGCTGGTGGTGGCCGGTATTCTGGTCCAAATCGTGTGGAGCAGCATCCAAATCGAGCTTTTCACCGACGCGCTGGCGGGCCTCGGCCTGATGCTTTCCATCGAGGACGAGGACGGCCGCATCGACATGGCGACGGGCGCTTACAACCGACGGGCGCTGGCCTTCGACCTGAAGAATTTCATCGGCACGGGGCAGGTCTTTCAGGTCATCGGGGTTCGGATCACGGAGATGGCCTCGGTGCATCGCGTGATGGGCTCCTCGGCGTCAGACGCGTTCCTGCGGGCGGTGGCGGATTATCTTCGGACGCTGCTCCCCCCCTACACCATTTATTACGCGAACCCTTCCACCTATATCATCCTGATCCGGGGGGACAACGAAGCCCGGGCGGCGGAGGTCGCCGACCAGATTCTCGCCCGTTTTGACGAGACGTGGCAGGGCGGCAAGGTGGAGTCCCTGCTGCACGCGGCGGTAACCCGCGGCTCCTCGCCGAAGAATTTCCCGACCCGGGAGGATGTGCTCTTCATGGCGGACAGCCCGATTCCCGTCAAGGAAGTGAACACGGTGCTGTCCGGGCGGGATCTCGGCTATCTCCTGCGCCGCCTCGAAGTGGAGCGGGCGCTTCACCGAGGCTTGGAGGAGCGGACCTTCGAGGTCTATTTCCAGCCGGTCTGCGAGCTGCCGTCGCTCCGCATAACGAGCGCGGAGGCGCTGCTCCGGCTCCGCGACCGGGTGCTGGGGAACATCCCTCCCGCCGAGTTCATCCCGGCGGCGGAGCAGGCGGGCATCATCTCGGCTCTCGGGGATTTCGTGCTGGAGGAGGTCTGCGCCTTTTTCGCCAGCGGCGTGCCGGACGAGCTGGGGCTGGACGACATCGGCGTGAATCTTTCGGTGCTCCAGTGCGTGCAGCCGGGGTTCGCCGACCGCATGAAGGGGATTGTGGCCCGGTTCGGCGTGAACCCGTCGAAAATCAATTTCGAGATCACAGAGTCGGTGGCGGCGAACGACTACGGCGCCCTTGACGCCGTCATCCGCGAACTGAAGGCGGGGGGCTTCACCTTCGCCATGGACGACTACGGCACCGGCTATTCCAATATGCAGTCGATTTTCGCGCTGGATTTCGACTTGGTAAAAATCGACAAGGGCATCCTCTGGAGCGCGGAGAAAAACGCCATCGGCCGCGCCATCCTCGACAACAGCGTGCGGATGATCCGCGAGATGCGCCGGAAGATTCTCGTGGAGGGCGTGGAAACGGAAGAGCAGATCCGGCTTTTAGCGAAGCTCTCCGTCGATTATTTGCAGGGCTTTTACTTCTCGAAGCCCTTGCCGAAGGATGAATTCGTCGCGCTGGCAAGAGAGCAGCGGAACCAAGGAATCGCGGCAATCGCACAGGGGGCGGCGTCATGAAAAAGTGGTTTCAGGAGGTTCCCACTTGGGGGCGGTGGACGCTGGCGCTTCTCAGCGGGCTGCTCGTTTTCGGAATGCTGGCGATGGTGTTCGGCTTTGACGCGGGGGACGACCGCCGCACGGAAAAAGTCGGCTTCATCATTCTCGGCGGCATTGACGAGCCGGGATGGAACGAGTCGCATTACGAGGGCATCAAGAGCGCCTGCGAGACGCTCGGCGTGGCACTCTTGGTGCGCGAGCACGTCGCCGAGGGAACGGGGGCGGTGAACGAGGCAATCCGCTCCCTCGCCGACGAAGGGGCGGGCATGATTTTCCTGTGCAGCTACGGCTACCCGGAGGAAGCGCGGGAAACGGTGGCGGCGTATCCCGGCATCGCTTTCGCGACCCACGCGCCCAGCCCCGACGTGCCGAACATCACCTCCTGCTTCCCGCGCATGTTCCAAGGGCGATATCTGGCAGGCGCATTGGCGGGGCTTCGGACGAAAACAAACGTCATCGGGTATGTCGCCGCGATGCCGAACGCGCAAATGAACCGCAACCTGAACGCCTTCGCCCTCGGCGCGCTCCGTGCAAACCCCAACGCGCGGATTGTCGTGGCATGGACGGGGGCTTGGGAAGACGCGGAAAAGGAGAAGGAAAACGTCTTGCAGCTCGTCCACCGATCCGGCGCGGACATCATCACCTACCAGCAGGACGACCAAGCCGTCCCCGACGCTTGCGAGACGCTGGGCATTGATTTCATCAGCGTGAACACGCGGCTGGCAAACTACCCGCACCATCTGGCGTCCATCACCTGCCGATGGGATATTTATTATCGGCACATTCTCCAGCGGTACCTGAAAGGCGAGCTGAACGCGATCCGAAACCGCTGGATCGGCATCGACGAGGGCGCGATCCATTTGGCGGACGTGTCCGAGCGCATCGGGCTGGACGCGGGCTATGCCGTCGCCGGGCTCCGCCGCGATTTGGAGGGCTTTCATCCGATTTTCCGCGGGCCGATCCGCGATACGCGGGGCCTCCTTCGCGTAGGCGCGGGCGAGGTGCTCCACGACGACGCGCTGCTTTCCCGCATGGACTGGTATGTGGAGGGGGTGGAGTTCCTTGACCGTTAAAAAACACCACGACCCCTTTTTGAAAATCGCCGCCGAATTTCTCGCGCTGGTGATTGCGCTGGGCATCTGCGCGATTTTCATGCAGCACAAGATTTCCGCCCTCCTCAACATGACGATGGAGCAAAACGTCGCGCGGCAAACCGCGAGCATGGCGGTGCTGGCGGAATCGCAGTTCCGCCAAGAGCTGATGGTGCTCCACAATTCCATGAAATTCCTGGAGACGCATCCCGGCGCGGAAGACGAGATGATCGCGGGGCTGGCGCAGGCGCGGGGCGGCGCGGCGGTGGGCATCCTCGCCGTGGACGGGACGCCCGCCTACGGCGCGCCGCTCCCCGCCTCGAAGTTCCGACGGCTGCCCCATGCCGTCCTCGGCCACGACGTCGTGGACTATGCCGAGGGCCAAGGGCTGCTGTTCGCCATCCCCCTGCGCTCCGGCGACAACGTGCGCGGCGTGCTGTGGCGGCTTTACAACGGGGAGCAGGCGGTGCAGCTTTTCAATCTCGCGGAGTACCACGCTGACCGGAAATTCCTGCTGGTCTCCCACGACGGGCAAGTGATCATCCCCTACCGCAACTACGACGAGGAGGACGAAGCGTTTTTCGCCGATCCCTCCGTCACGGCGGCTTACGAAAAAATCCGGGACGGCCTTGCCTCCGCGCCCGCCGCGGCGTTTTACACGGAAAGCCGGAAGGGGCGCGTGTTTCTGTTCGGCGCGGATTTGCCCGAAACGAACTGCACATTGATAGGCTTCGTGCCATGGGAGGCGGTGGCGGGCGGCATCGCGCGGATTTACACGCTGGTGCTCCGTTCGGGGGCGCTCCTGCTGCTTTTGATTGCGCTGACGAGCGTTTATCTTTTCATCGTGCAGGCGAAAGCGGAAGAAAGCGACGCGCTGCGGCGGGAAAAGGAATTTTCCGACCGGGCCAGCCAAGCGAAGAGCGCGTTCCTCGCCAACATGAGCCACGAA
Organism: uncultured Selenomonadales bacterium; assembly: GCA_947167825.1. GTDB lineage: Bacteria > Bacillota > Negativicutes > Selenomonadales > Selenomonadaceae > RUG12372. The sequence goes on from CAMVJN010000005.1 coordinate 9,185, forward strand.
ATCCGCACGCCGATCAACGCAATCCTCGGCATGAACGAAATGATCCTGCGGGAAGTGGAGCGGCCAAGCATCCGGGAATACGCCCAGAGCATTTCCCGGGCTGGCGAGTCGCTGCTCTCCATCATCAACGACATCCTCGACTTCTCCAAGATCGAGTCCGGCAAGCTGGAAATCTTTGAAAGCGAATACCAGCTTTCCCGGCTTTTGAAGAACGTGGTGGCGATGATCCAGCCCAAGGCGGACGCCAAGGGGCTGGAGTTCCATATCCACATCGACGAGGATTTGCCCGACGCCCTGTTGGGCGACATGATGCGCGTCCAGCAGGTGGTCATCAATATCCTGACGAACGCGGTCAAGTACACGCCGGACGGCGAAGTCAATTTCTTCGTGATGAACGAGAAGCGGGAGGAGAACCGCATCTATCTCTCCTTCGTCGTCAACGACACCGGCATCGGCATCAAGGAGGAGGATCAGAAAAAACTGTTCCGCGACTTTGAGCGGCTGGACCAGGAGAAAAACCGCAATATCGAAGGCACGGGGCTGGGGCTGGCGATTACCAGCATGCTGCTGGATTTGATGGGCGGCACCATCAGCCTGAAAAGCATCTACGGCGAAGGCTCGACCTTCACCATCATTGTGCCCCAGACCATCATGGAGGACTCCCCTATCGGCAACCTCACCGAGCGCATGAGCGAAGCCTCCGTCCACGCCGAGCAGTATGTCCCTTCCTTCACCGCGCCGGATGCCAGCATCCTCGTGGTGGACGACAACGAGATGAACCTTTTGGTGGTCAAGGGACTTCTGAAGCAGACGAAAATCCATATCGACACCTGCATGAGCGGCCCGGAGTGCTTGGAGCGCCTCGCCGAGCGGGGATACGACCTGATCCTCCTCGACCACATGATGCCGAACATGGACGGCGTCGAGACGCTGCACCGCGCCGAGAATCTGCCCAACGCCAAGGACACGCCTTTCATCATGCTGACGGCCAACGCCATTTCCGGCGCGAAGGACGCGTTCCTCAAAGAGGGCTTCGCCGCGTATATCTCGAAACCCATCGACAGCGTGCTGTTGGAGGCGACGCTGGTGAAATACCTGCCGACGGACAAAATCCGGCCCGGCCCCGCCGACGAAGAAACCACGGAACCGACGGCGGCGGGGAGCGAAGCGGACGACGCAGAAAAACAGGACACCGGTGACCTCGACATCGAGCAGGGCATGAAGTATAATGGTGGCATGGAGGATATGTATAAAGTTGTGCTCGGCATGTTCATCAAGCTTCGGCCCGACAAGCAGAAGCAGATGAAGGAGCACCTCGACGCGGAGGATTGGAAAAACTACGCCACGATGCTCCACGCGCTGAAATCCACCTCCATGACCATCGGCGGGCAGAAGTGCTCCGACGCCGCGAAGGAACTGGAGCTAGCAGGAAAGAAATGCTTCGCCGAGGACGCAACCGAAGACGAAAAACAAGAGGCGGCCTGGTTTATCCGCTCCCACCACGAGCGGACAATGGCGCTTTACGACAAGCTCGCGCAAGACGCGGAAAGGTGGCTGAACAAAAATGATGGTTCTTGACAGCAAAAATATCACGGTGCTGATGGTTGACGACGACGAGATCAACCGCCAGATGGCGGAAATGATCCTGACGAAGAAGCTGCCTTACAAGGTCATCACGGCGGAATCGGGAATGCGGGGGATAGAACTGATGCACCAGTTCGAGGTCAACCTTGTGCTGCTCGACGTGGACATGCCTGTCTGGGATGGCTTCAAGACATTGGCCGCCATACGGACGGACAAGAAGCTGAAGGACACGCCGGTCATCATGCTGACCGCCGCCGCCGACCTTGGCTCGGTGGTCAAGGCAAACGAATACGGCATCCAAGACTATATCAAGAAGCCGTTCCTTCCCGACGAGTTGGCGGATCGCGTCGCGAAAGTCGTGTGGGACAACTGGCAGCAGAAAGGCATCGGCGGAAGGCCCACCCGGGATCCTGCCCTCCGCCCAATTTACGAGGAATATTGAGAGAAACAAAACGCGGAAACAGGCACTTTGCCATGTTTCCGCGTTTTTTGACGCTATTGAAGATGCCGATTCAAATTCTTGTCAAAGGTAAAGATCGAAGAATCGTCTATTTGATGATATGCAATTAAAATACAATCCACAAAGTCAAGCCGCGTTTCGCTGAAAATTTTGACCGCAAGCAGCAGAATATCCCGGCGTTCAAGCTCAACTTCATCCAATATCTCTCGTATATATGTCGCAATATCTTCCCTGCTTGCCTGATAGACCTTCTCCAACACATAAACGACTTCAGCGATGACCTCCGGCAAGGTTCTTGCGCCTTTCTGTATTACTTGCGCAGCTTCTTCAGCCATGTCCTCGTTATCATCCAAAAGATAACGCAAAATCACATTGGCGTCAATGATGCATTTCATGCTTTTCTGCCATCGCCCTTTCAAATGCCCCTTCTTCCATCGGGATCAAATCGGGATTCGCGTATTTCCTGGCTATGCCTCTCGCGCGCCTTGCTTTCATTGCGATAGGCGAGGCATTGATTTCTACGCTCCGCTGCGCGAAAATCTGTACGGCTTCTGCAAGGCTGACGCCCATCCGGCGATATACAGCCTCTGCCGCATCCTTCAACTCTGCGTCCAATGGAACCTGCAGTATATATTCATTTGCCATGCAACGTCCCCCCTTTTTATCTGTATCATATAGCACCAAAAAAGAAAAATCAAGGCAAACGTTCCGAAATGCCCATAATAAAGCGGCAGTAGAGCCAAAGGCCATACTGCCGTAATTTTATCTCGAATTACCGCCGCAGATTCACGAACGCTTTGCCGCTGATCAGCAGCACCGCGACGAGATAGGCGGCGAGGACCGCGACCGAGATCATGGAGACTTCGGCGCCGCTGCCTATTCCACGTAGCAGATAACTGGTGTGGGTCAGCGGCAGGCACTCGATGGCGAGGCGCAGCGCGTCGGGCAGCGCCCGGGTCGAGAAGAACGTGCCGCAGAGGAACGACATCGGCAGCAGGATATAAGTGTTGACCTGTCCCATCTGCTCGTAAGTGCCGAGGTACATCGCCGCCGCGAAGCCGATGCCCGCGAAGACGGCGCAGTTCAGCATCAGCACGAGAATGAAAACCGGCGTAATCGCGAAATGCGCGCCGAAAGCATACGCCAGCGCGATGATGATCGCCGACGAGATCATGCCCCGCAGCACCGCCGCCAGCACCTTGCCGACGACGTACGCGAACGGCCGAATCGGCGCGATGATGTATTCCTCGATGCTCTTGTGGTAGACGCGCTCGGCGTGGACCGGCGTCACGCTGTTGAAGCTGATGTTCATCGAGTTCAGCGCGAGGATGCCCGGCACGAGGAAGTCGATATAGGAGCCGCCGCCCGTGGGCTGGATATTCCGCCCGAGCCCCCAGCCGAAAGCGACGAGATACAGCATCGGCGCCACCATGCGGGACAGGATGAAGGCGGTCATGCGGTGCTTCAGCACGGTCCAGTCGCGCCAGAACACCGTCCAAATGTCGGCAAGCATTTACAGCCCCTCCTTTCGCCCGGTCAGCTCGATGAAAACGTCCTCCAGGTTCGTCTCGCGGATCGAGGCCGCCGCGTCCAGCGTGCCGATGAAACGGCCGGCTTCCTCGCGGGAATCGAACAGGCGAAAGTCGCGCTTCGTGCCGTCCCGCCATTCGACGACGAAACGCCCGAGGCGCGAAATAAAATTTTTCGGCGTGTCCACGGCAATCAATTTGCCTTTGTTCATAATGGCGACGCGGTCGCAAAGCTCCTCGGCTTCCTCGATATAGTGCGTGGTAATCAGCACCGTCGCGCCGTCGTTGGCAAGGCGGCGCACCAGCTCCCAAATGCGCCAGCGCACCTGCGGATCGAGGGCCACCGTCGGCTCGTCGAGGAACAATATCTCGGGATGGTGGATCAGCGCGCGGGCAATCAAGAGCCGCCGCTTCATGCCGCCGGAGAGCCGCCGCACGCCGTCGTTGACCACGCCGGAAAGCTCCACGTATTCCAAGAGCTCGGCGATCCGCGCCTCTCGCTCCGCCTTTCCCATGTGATACAGCCGCGCGTGCAGCTCAAGGTTCTCGCCTACGGTCAGGTCCTGATCGAAATTCAGATTCTGCGGCACGACGCCGATCATCTGCTTGATGGCGAGGGCGTCGTCCTCGTCGCCGACACGTTTGCCGTCGTATAATATCTCGCCCTCGGTGGGCCGCGTCAGCATCGTCAGCATCCGGATTGTCGTGGTCTTGCCCGCGCCGTTCGGCCCGAGAAGCCCGAAAATCTCGCCGGTCCCGATGGTCAGCGAAAGACCGTCCACGGCGGTTTTTTCGGCGTTCTTGTTTTGCGCATTCTTGTGCGGGAATGTCTTTCGGAGGTTGCGTATCTCGATCATGCGCGTCCGCCTCCTCTGTCTTCACCGACCAAAGACACCGGCGACAGCACGGAAATGCCCTGGGAATTGACGAAAATGTCGGCCTTGACACCGAAAACCTCGGCCAGCATATCGACGGTCAGGATCTCCTTCGGCGTGCCGTGGGCGAATATGCCGTGGTTTTTGACGACCACGATCTCGTCCGAATATTGCAGCGCGTGGTTGATATCGTGCAGCACCATCACGACGGTCATCTTGTAGTCGCGGTTGATCTCGTCGACGATGTTCATGACCTCCAGCTGATGGCCGATGTCGAGATACGTCGTCGGCTCGTCGAGCAGCAGGATTTGCGGCTGCTGGGCCAGCGCCATCGCAATCCACGCCCGCTGCCGCTCGCCGCCGGACAATACCGCCACGCGCCGATCTTTGAAATCGTTCAGATGCGTGCGGTCGATCGCCCACTCCACCGCCTCGCGGTCCGCCTTCGGGTCGCTGGGACGCAACCAGCTTCGATACGGGAACCGCCCGAAATCCACAAGCTGCGCGACCGTGACGTCCGCGGGAGCCGTCGCCCCCTGCGGCAGGATCGCGAGCTTCTTGGAAAGCTCCTGCCGCCCCATTGCGCGCACGTCCTCACCGTCGAGCAGCACCTGTCCGTCGTAATGCGTATTGAGGCTCGACAACGCTTTGAGCAGCGTCGATTTGCCCGCGCCGTTCGGCCCGATGATCGAGGTGCGCTTGCCCTCGGAAAAGGCGACGTTCACATTTTTCAAGATTTCGTTGTTCTCGATTTTTACGCCGAGATTTTTCGTTTCCAGCACCATATCAGAGTTCCCTCCTCAGCAAAAAGAGGAAGAACGGCGCGCCGAGCACCGCCATCAGGATGCCGACGGGAAGCTCCGTCGGCGCGAAGGCGGTGCGGGCGAAAGTGTCGCTGCCCATGACGACAGCCGCGCCGAGAAGCGCGGCCCCCGGCAGCAGGAAGCGATAGTCGGAGCCGATCATCAGCCGCGTCGCATGCGGCACGATCAGACCGACGAAGCCCAGGAGTCCGACCACGGAAACGGCGCTGGCGGCGAGCAGCGCGGCGAGAGCCGTCATCACCACGCGGGTCATTTCCACATTCAGCCCGAGCCCTTTCGCGATCTCGTCGCCGAGCTGCAGGATGTTCAAATGCTTCGAGCCGAGGAACGCCAGCAGTGCCCCGGCAATCGCGTACGGCAGAATGATCGTGACATGAGGCCAGCTTCGCGCCGCAAGGCCGCCCGCCATGAACATCAAAGCTCCATGCACTTTGTCGCTGTAGAAAATCATCATCGCCGAAATGCCCGCGCCGAGAAACGCCGACACCGCGACGCCCGCGAGGATGATGCGGACGGGACGGATTCCGTTCTTCCAGGCGAGAATGTAAATGACAATCGCCGCGCCCATCGCGCCGACGAAAGCCACCGGCGTAATCAGGTATTCATGCCCCGGATAAACAAGCATCATCGTGATGCCTGCAAGACCGGCGCCAGACGAGATGCCGATAATATGCGGATCGGCCAGCGGGTTTTTCATCACGGCCTGCAGGATCGCGCCGGACAATGCGAGATTGACGCCGACCAGTGCCGCGACAATCGTGCGGGGCAATCGGATATTCATGATGATCTGCTGATGCGTGCCCGCGCCGACGCCGAAAATCGACTGCCAAATTTCCTCCAGGGGAACCCGCACCGAGCCGAGCGTAACGCTGGCGGCGAAAGCGATAACGACAAACACGGCAAACGCCGAGAGCACGAACACGCGCCGCCCCGTCGAAATCCCCCCGCCGGGTGTTTTCTCTCCCATAATCTCACTCCTTGATCGAATAGGTCATACTGAAGAATAAAATGAAAAGTTCCAAGATTAGCTTCATTATACGCAGTTGTTCAAATTTTGTCGATAGACAAAATTTGAACAACTGCGTTATAATATTCGCGAAAGTATCTTTTCTTAACGAGGTGAACCATTTATGAATCTGTTTTCCCGAAGTATCCGATTCCTTTTCATTTGCAGCGTCGTCGTTCTTTCGACCGTTCTCCTGGGACTTTTGGCGTTCATCAACGCGTACCAGCTTTCCGAGAACATGGAGACCGAACTGAAAGCGATGCTGACCGCCAAGAGCGGAGAGATTTCCGAGAAATTCGACAAGCGGCTCACACAGGTCTCCGGAAAGACCAAGTCGCTGGCGCTCAACATCAGCGCGATGCAGACATACGACATGAATCTCGCCGGACGCTTCATCACTGCGCTGGTGCAGTCCGACGAAGCGATCTTCGGCAGCGGTCTTTGGTTTGCGCCGAACGCCTATCCGGGGCAAAAATGGTTCGGTCCATATTATTCCAAAGACGGCGACAAGGTGTCCATGACGATGGACTACAGCAACGAAGCCTACAATTATCCGCAGTTCGCATGGTACAAGGCGAGCATCCAGGGCGGCAAGGAAGTCTTTTGGGACGAGCCGGCCTATGACGATGTGAGCAAGACCTCGATGCTGACCAGCTCCGCGCCGATCATGCGGGACGGCAAGCCCGTCGGCGTCGTGACCGTGGATATCGGCATGAAAGAGCTGGAAGACTATATCCAAAACATCAAGATCGGCGAAAGCGGCTATGCGTTCCTGCTGACGCAAACGGGGCAGTTCGTCGCGTCCAAGAACGCCGACCAGAACCTCAAGGTAAAAATCCAGGACAGCCCGGACGCGAAAGTCGCGGCATTCGGCAAGGGGCTTGACGCGAACGCCGCCAAATCCGCGCTGTACGTTACCGACGCTTTCGGCGAGGAAAGCTATGTGATGGTCACGCCGATCGGCAGCAGCCACCTCCGCCTCGTCCTCGTCGCGCCGAAGTCCGATTACATGGGACCGATCCGTCAGGCCATTACCCTGAGCGTCGGTATGTCCGTCGCTGTCATCCTGCTCCTTTGCGCCGCGCTTTGGATCATTTTCCAGAAGCGCATCGGCGGTCCGATTACTGCGCTCGTCGAAGATTCGCAGCGCATCGCGAACGGCGACCTGACCACGGAAATCATCGTGGAGCACGAAGACGAGATCGGCCAGCTTGCGATTGCCATGCTCAAGATGCGGGACGGCATCAAGGGCGTCATCCGAAAGATTGCCGACGGCGCGCAGCAGATGGCGGCGTCCTCCGAAGAGCTGACCGCCAGCTCCGCGCAGACGGCCGAGGCTGCCACGCAGGTGGCGCATTCCGTCACCACGGCTTCCGACGCCGTGGAAAAACAGCAGTCAAGCATCGCGGACAGCTCGTCAAGCATCGGCACGGTTTCCGCCACACTGGAGGAAATCCAGGCGGAATCCCACGAGGCGTCGAACAACGCGCAAAACGTCAGCGAAGCGGCAACGCGCGGCCGCGAGGCCGTCGTCGGCGCGGTGGAGCAGATCAAGAGCGTCGAAACGACGGTGGAAAGCTCCGCCGCCATCGTGGACAAGCTGGGCGAGCGTTCGAAGGAAATCGGGCAGATTGTCGAAAGCATCTCCGCCATCGCCGACCAGACAAACCTCCTCGCGCTGAACGCGGCCATCGAGGCGGCGCGCGCGGGCGAGGCGGGACGCGGCTTCTCCGTGGTCGCCGAGGAAGTGCGCAAGCTCGCCGAGCAGAGCGGCGAAGCGGCGCAGAACATTTCCACCCTGATCGCGGGCATCCAGGCTGACACCGACAGCGCTGTCAGCGCCATGAAGGAAGGCCGGGAAAAGGTTACGACCGGTGCGAAAGCCGTCGAGGGCTTGCACGACACCTTCGACAAGATCACACAGGACGTCATGCGTATCACGACCGAGATCACAAACATCGCCGCGAGCGTCAAAGGCGTATCCGAAAGCTCCCAGAATATCGCGGAGGGCATCGCCGAGGTAGACCAGCAGGGTCAGCAGGTTTCCGATGAAATGCGGAACGTATCGGCGGCTACCCAGGAACAATCCGCCTCCGCCCAGGAAATCGCCTCCGCCAGCGACTCCCTCGCACATTTAGCGCAGGAGCTCCAGGAAACATTGGCACAGTTCAAGTTCTGATATGATAATTCGTGTATGAAAAGAGGACTGACACAGGAATTTTTATCCTAGGTCAGTCCTCTTTTTCGTCAACAAAGGATTTTTCCCGCCGACGTCGAAAATAACAAAAGAATATACATCACGGAGGCACGCCATGAACGCGGAGCAACTGAAAAACAGCATATTGCAGCGAGCATTTGTTTCGCTGTATCAACTATCAGCTTGAAAATATGTTTAATATAACATATAATAACGGAGGGCCTTATGTTTAACGCCGAGTTTTACACAAAAGAGAACGGGGAAAAACCCGCGCGCGATTTCATTGAATCATTTGGCGAAAAAGTACACGCTAAATTTCTTCGAAGTATTGATTTGCTGGAAACAAACGGGACTTTTCTTCGTCTTCCGCATTCGGCAGAATTGCAAGATGGTATTTTTGAATTAAGGGTGCAGGAAACGGGAAATATTTATCGTGTGTTATATTTCTTTTATATTGGGAAAAGAATTATTCTGACCCATGGCTTTGTAAAGAAAACGCAAAAAACGCCGCCGAACGAAATAAAACGCGCAAAACAATACAGGGAAAACTTCCTGGCGAATGAAGGGAAACGAAAGGAGCGAAAAGGAAATGAGTGAATTCAGGAAATATAAGCATGAGGTTTTGGCAAAAAATCCGAAACTGAAGGCCGAATATGACGCTCTGGAAGCAGAATACGACATTATACAAGCCATGATTGACGCGCGAAAAAGTCAAAACCTGACGCAAAAAGAGCTGTCGGCACGTACAGGGATTACGCAGGCAGACATCAGCCGGATTGAGAAAGGAAACAGGAATCCGTCTTTGAATATGCTGAAGAAATTGGCCGCCGGGCTTGGAATGACGCTAAAAATGGAATTCATCCCCAAAAGAGAGATTTCGGTATGATTTAATACTGCAGCCGGACGATTTGTCCGGCTGTTTGTCCATTGATACACGATAAAACACGGAGGCACGCCATGAACGCGGAGCAACTGAAAAACAGCATATTGCAGCGAGCCATCGAGGGAAAGCTGGTGGAGCAGCGCGAAGAGGAAGGAAGCGCCGCCGAACTGCTGCGCGAGATTAAGGCGGAAAAGGCGCGGCTTGTAAAAGAAGGGAAACTGAAAAAGGAAAAGCCGCTGCCGGAGATAAAGGCAGAGGAGATTCCGTTTGAGATTCCCGAGAGTTGGGAATGGGTACGGCTGGGAGATTTGGGAGTAGTTGTCGGAGGTGGAACGCCAAAAACACATCAAGCAGAATACTGGGATGGAACTATCCCTTGGCTAACTCCGGCAGATATGAAAAACATACACGGAATGTATGCCAGCAGAGGAAGCCGCAATATTTCCGAACTTGGACTCAATAAGTCATCAGCGCGTTTGATGCCGAAAGGTACAATTTTATATTCAAGCAGAGCACCTATCGGGTATATCGCCATAGCTCAAAACTCTATCACGACGAATCAAGGTTTTAAGTCGTTGGTGCCATTTATACAAGAAATCAATCTCTATATGTATTACTGCCTGATTGCATGTACTGCCGAAATTCAAAGCCGTGCATCAGGAACAACTTTCAAAGAAATATCTGGAACTGAATTTGGACGTACCATAATCCCCCTTCCCCCACTCTCCGAGCAAAAGCGCATCGTCGCGAAAATCGAGGAACTGTTGCCCCATGTCGAGCAGTACGGCAAAGCCCATGACGAATTGACCGCGCTGAACGAGAAATTCCCCGACGCCATGAAAAAGAGCGTCCTGCAATACGCGATGGAAGGCAAGCTGGTGGAGCAGCGCGAAGAAGAAGGCACGGCGAAGGAGCTTTTGTCGGCGATCAAATTGGAAAAGGCGAAGCTCGTCAAGGAAGGGAAACTGAAAAAAGAAAAACCTCTGCCGGAGATAAAGGCAGAGGAGATTCCGTTCGAGATTCCTGAAAGTTGGGAATGGGTGCGGCTGGGGAATATCGGCGATTGGAGTGCAGGTTCAACCCCATCTAGACAAAATCCTGAATACTTCAATGGCAATATCCCTTGGCTAAAAACAGGCGACTTAAACGACGCATATATCATAGAAACCTCTGAAAGCATTACGCAACTTGCGCTTGACCATTCTTCGATGCGACTGAATCCTGTCGGTAGCGTGCTAATGGCTATGTATGGCGCTACCATTGGCAAGTTGGGAATATTATCTATCCCTGCAACGACTAATCAAGCGTGTTGTGCATGTATCCCATACAATGGCATTTACAACAAATATCTCTTTTATTTTTTGATGGGAGAACGCCGCAACTTTATAAAATTAGGGGCAGGCGGCGCACAACCTAATATTTCAAGAGCCAAAATCATCAATTATTTTATTCCCCTTCCCCCGCTCGCCGAGCAAAAGCGCATCGTCGCGAAAATCGAGGAGCTGCTGGCCTGCTGCGGGGCATTGGAAAAATAGGCAACGTGTGAACTCCCTCCGGCGCTTCGCGCCACCTCCCTCTAAGAGGGAGGCTAAATTAAGCCCCCCTCCGGGAGGGGGGTGTCGGCGAAGCCGACGGGGGGAGAGCCCGCCACCGCAAAAAAGCAGGGCACAAAGCCCTGCAAACAACCAAATTCGCCGCCCGTGCGTTTTTCAATCCCGAGAAGGCAGTTTGCCCGTTTCCACTAACTCCAGCATTTCACGAGGCGAAACGATAAATACCCGCTTTGGAAAATGCTTCATGTTTCCTGTAACGAGATACGCATCGTGTTCCTTACGTCCTTCCATAACGACGGCATAAAAAACCACGTCCTTCGGATCAGGCAATAAAATATCTGTTTCCCATCCATCGAGAAAAATGCCTCGCTGGGCAAAATCTAAAATAAAAGTCTCAACCGTATCTTTATTGAAGTGAAATTTCGGTCGAAGCAGCACTTCCCGATATTCTTTCAATATCTCGTTATTGACGATGGGAACGATTTTCCCATCCCACACATACGAGGTAATTTGCTCCGGAACGGAACCCTTCTTCAGAAACGTCGATACAATCACATTTGTATCAATCACGGCATAATATTTCATGCTTCGCCTCTCCGCACAGCGTCAATCTCGGCATTGATTTCCTCCAGCGTCATATCCGACAGGCCGTTTTCTTCCGCGTGCTTTTGGAGTTCCCTCATCGCCCAAAGGCCTCTGTTCGCACCATATTCATAATTTGTTCTTGGGCGCGTCATGCGAAAAGGAATCCCCTCGTCCAGCACCGACCGCTTCAAAAACATCCGTATCGCCGTCGAGAGATCGATCCCAAGTTCCTCAAAAATCTTTGCGGCCTGTTCTTTCAAATCAGTATCTACCCGGACTTGCACCACACTCGTCGCCATAAATATCCCTCCATTCGTACTTCAATTATAATACAACGTAATCGGTTCGGCAAGCACTCTGCTAAAATCCCTTCGGAGGTGAAACCGCATGGACAAGAAACAATTGAGCGAGGAGGACGTCAAGCGCCTTTTCATTACGCCCGCCATTGAAGCCCAATGGCACAAGGACCATATCCGCATGGAAGCGAAGATCACCGACGGGCGCATGAATATCAAGGGCAATCTCGCCGTCCGCAACACGCCGAAGAAAGCGGACTATCTGCTCTATACGGCAAGCGGTCACCCCATCGCCGTGGTGGAGGCGAAGGACAACAACCATTCCGTTTCCTTCGGCATGCAGCAGGCGAAGGAATACGCCGCCATGATGGATTTGAAATTCGCGTACAGTTCCAACGGCGACGCCTTTCAGGAATACGACTTCCTGACGGGACAGGAGCGGACGTTTCCGCTGTCCGCGTTTCCGACGGAAAAGGCGCTGACGGCGCGGCTCGCCTCGGGCAGCGAATGGAACGAAACCGAGCGTTTGCTGATGAATCAGCCCTGCTACGTTTCGCAGACCACTTACGCGCCGCGCTATTACCAGCAGGTCGCCATCGACCGCACGCTGGACGCCATCGCGAAGGGACGGCAGCGCGTCCTGCTCGTCATGGCCACCGGCACGGGCAAGACCTATACCGCGTTCCAGATTGTCTACCGTCTTTTGAAGACGGGGCTGAAAAAGAAAATCCTCTACCTCGCGGACAGGAACATTCTCGTCGACCAGTCCATCGCGCAGGATTTCAAGCCGCTGGAGAAAGTCATCCACAAGGTGAACTTCGCGAAGGACGACCCGACGACCATCAAGTCCTATCAGGTGTATTTCGCGCTCTATCAGCAAATGGTGGGCGACGATGAAGTACCGCATTTTCAGGAGCTTTTCGCGCCGGAGTTCTTCGACCTCGTCATCGTGGACGAGTGCCATCGCGGCTCGGCGAAGGAGGAGAGCCGCTGGCGCAAGGTGCTGGAGTATTTCCAGGGCGCGACGCAGATCGGCATGACCGCCACGCCGAAGGAAACCAAATACACGTCGAACATCGACTATTTCGGAAAGCCCGTTTACACTTACAGTCTGAAGCAGGGCATTGACGACGGTTTTCTCGCGCCCTTCCGCGTGGTGAATATCCATACGAACATCGGCGACGAGTGGCGCCCCGTCAAAGGCCAGCGGGACTACTTCGGAAACGAGATCGAGGACCGCATATACAACAACAGCGACTATGACTATTCCATCATCATCGCGGACCGCATCCGCGAGGTGGCCGAGCAGATCACGGCGTACCTGCGCGCCACCGACCGATACGCGAAAACGATCGTGTTCTGCGCCAGCGAGGACGCCGCCGAGCGTATGCGTGCGGCGCTGGTAAGCTGCAACGCGGACATGATGAAGGAGAATCCCGATTACGTCGTCCGCATCACGGGCAGCGATGATTACGGGAAGAGCAAGCTCGATTATTTTATCTCCGTCAGCGCGAAGTATCCGGTCATCGCCACCACCTCGGAGCTGCTCTCCACGGGCGTCGACTGCAAGATGACGAAGGTGATCGCCCTCGACAAGAACATTTCGTCCATGACGATGTTCAAGCAGATCGTCGGGCGCGGCACGCGGCTTCGGGAAAAGGACGGCAAGACCAGCTTCACGATCATGGATTTTCGCGGCGTCACAAGGCTCTTTGCCGATCCCGACTGGGACGGGCCTCCGGGACCCGATCCGGGATTCCCCAAAAAGCCACCCATCGGCGGCACAGGAGACCCCAGTGGAACCGACGATCCCGGAGGCGATCCGCCGTCCCCGAAAGAAATGCCCGTCGTCCTTCGCGACGGCTGCGCCGTCTATACCGTCAACAAGACGGTTTCCGTCTATGACGCCAACGGCAAGCTGCTGAAACAGGAGAGCATCACGGACTATACAAAAGAAAACGTCAAAGGCGAGTACGCCACGCTGGACGCCTTTATCCGCAAATGGACGGCGACCGAGAAGAAAAAGGCCATCGCCGACGCTTTGCGGGAGCAGGGCATCGACCTCGACAAGCTGAAAGCCGATATGGGCAAGGAGGACGTAGACGACTTCGACCTGATCTGCCATATCGCCTACGACCAGAAGCCCCTGACCCGCCGCGAACGCGCCGAGAACGTCAAGAAGCGCGACTTCCTGCACAAGTACAGCGGCGCGGCGCGGGAAGTGCTGGAGATTTTGCTGGACAAGTATATGAATCTCGGCATCCGCGAGGTGGAAGAAACAGCCGTCCTGAAAATGGACGAGTTCCGGAAATTCGGCACGCCGCCCGCGATTATCAAAAACTGCTTCGGCGGCAAGGAAAGTTTCAAGGCCGCGCTGAAATCACTGGAAGAAGAAATCTACAAGGCGGGATGATACGGAATGAGCAATTTGAACGGTCTGATCAAAAAACTGCGGGACGTCATGCGGAACGATCCCGGCATCAACGGCGACGCCCAGCGCATCGAGCAAATCGTCTGGATGCTGTTCCTCAAGGTCTATGACGCCAAGGAAGAAGAATGGGAATGTGACGACGACGGCTATACTTCCGTCATTCCCGAGAAATACCGCTGGCGGAACTGGGCGAAAGCCGACAATGCTGGGCACGCGCTGACGGGCGACGAGCTGCTTTCCTTCGTGGACGAGCTTTTCAAGACGCTGAAGGAACTTGCCGTCACGCCCGATATGCCCGCGAAAAAGAGCGTCGTCAAGAGCGTCTTCGAGGACACGAACCAGTATATGAAAAACGGCGTGCTGCTTCGGCAGATCGTGGACGTCATCGAGGGAATCGACCTGACCAGCTACGAGAATATCCACGCCCTCGGCGACATTTACGAAACGATCTTGAAGGAGCTGCAATCCGCCGGAAGCGCGGGCGAATTTTACACGCCCCGCGCCGTCACCGACTTCATGGCGCAGATGATCGCGCCGAAGCTCGGCGAAAGCATGGCGGATTTTGCCTGCGGTACGGGCGGGTTCATCGTCAGTTGGCTGCGGGAGCTGGAGAAGCAGGAAAAAACCACCGCCGACCGCAAGGCGCGGCTTTACTCCGCCCACGGCGTCGAGAAGAAGCAGTTCCCCTATATGCTGGCAGTCACGAATCTGCTTCTCCACGACGTGGACGAGCCGGACGTCCTGCACGACAACAGCTTGATGAAAGACGTGCTGGACTACACCGACGACGACCGTTTTGACGTGATCCTGATGAATCCGCCATACGGCGGCAACGAGCTGCCCATCGTCCAGAGCCATTTTCCCGCCGACCTCGCCGACTCCGAGACCGCCGACCTTTTCATGAGCGTCATCATGTACCGGCTGAAGAAGGGCGGACGCGCCGCCGTGGTGCTGCCCGATGGATTCCTGTTCGGCACGGACAACACGAAGGCAAGCATCAAAAAGAAGCTGCTGTCGGAGTTTGACCTGCACACGGTCATCCGCCTGCCGGGAAGCGTCTTTTCCCCCTACACGAGTATCACCACGAACATTCTTTTCTTCAATCACACCCACCCGACGAAAGAAACGTGGTTCTATCGCCTTGACATGCCCGAAGGCTACAAGCATTTCTCCAAGACGAAGCCGATGAAACTGGAGCACTTCGCTCCGGTCATGGACTGGTGGAACAACCGCGAAGAAATCGACGAGGACGGCAGCCCGAAGGCAAAGAAATACACCGCCCAGGAAATTGTGGACGGCGGCTGCAATCTTGACCTCTGCGGCTTCCCCCACGAGGAAGAGGAAATCCTCGAACCTTTCGAGCTGATCGCGCGGTACAAGGAAAAGCGCACGGCACTGAACGCCGAGATCGACGATGTGCTGGGGAAGATCGAGGAACTGCTGAAGATCTGAAAACGAGGGAAAAGACAAAGAAAATTGGAGCAAACAGAAGAAATGGACGCGGTTTTGTATATATATCCACGGGAAAGACGGCAGCGCGGCGGAAAGCGCGCATTACAAGCCGCTGTTTCCCGATTGCATGGTCATGGGACTTGATTATAAGACCTTCACGCCCCGGGAGACGGGAAAAGAAATCCGTGCGGCTGTAGATGCGCTGAAGGACAGCCATGAAAACATCGTGCTGATTTGACCGTGATGGAAAACGGCGAGCATTGGTTCCACACGGAGAAGCAAATGAAATTCCTGGACGACTGGATTCGGGCAAATCAGGTTTTCCGTGAATGACCGAAAGGAAATCAATGCCATGAAGGGGGATACAACCATGAAGATTATGATCGGATGCTGCGGGCTGGACTGCGAAAAATGCGACGCCTACCTCGCCACGATCCGGAACGACGACGCGCTCAGGGAGAAGACCGCGAAGCTCTGGAGCGAGATGAACCAGACGGAGATCAGGCCGGAGTGGATCAACTGCGAGGGCTGCCGCGCCGACGGCGTGAAAACTTTCTTCTGCACCAACCAGTGCGAAATCAGGAGATGCGCGCTGGACAAGGGCTTCGAGACTTGCGGCGACTGCGCCGGGATGGCAGGCTGCAAGACGGTGAAGACAATCCAGGATCACGTAGAGGACGCCGCGAGGAATCTGCAATAAATCAGCCGCCGAATCGGAGCAAAAACTCCGGTTCGGCGGCTATTTTTTGTTGCAAGACACGGCGACGACGTGATAAAATAGGAAAGATACAAAAAACGCAATGGAAATCACCCGCGATTTGTTCGGGGATTCCAGGTGATACGAGAACTGACTTATATGACCATTCAGGTGAAACCATGATCAATCTTCCAATCAAGAAGCTTCGGCCGGGCATGATTACGGCGCAGAGCATATACAACAAAAAAGGCGGGAACTACCTGACGCGCGGCGTCCCCATGACGGAACAGTACATCGACCGTCTCAAAAAACTCGGCATCACGCATCTTACTGTCACGTCCATGACTCCGGGCTTTTCCATCCTGCCGCCCGACGACGTCATACAGGAAAAGACGCGGGTCAAGGCCATCCACAAGCTCTATGACACTTACCAGACGCTGGAGTCCACCGGCGAGCTCAGCACGGATACCTTGGCAGGCACCTCCGAGGAAATCCTTATGGATATCCTCTCCCACAGGAGCAACCTCGTACAGCTCACTGACCTTCGCATGCATGACGACTACACGTTCGCGCACAGCGTAAACGTGGCCGTCCTCGCCGCGATGCTCGGCTCGCGCCTCGGCCTCCCGCGGGAAGAGATGCTTCCCCTCATCATGGGAAGCCTCCTGCACGACGTCGGAAAGCTGATCGTCCCCACCGAAATCCTGACCAAGACGGGACGGCTTTCCAATGAAGAATTCACTTTGATTCGGATGCATCCCGAGGCGGGACGGAAAAAGCTCCGGGAACTGCCTATACCGTCGGCGTCGATTCTCGCCATCATCGCGGGCCAGCATCACGAGCACATGGACGGACGGGGCTATCCGCACCAGCTCATGGGGGACAAGATTCACCGCTTTGCGCGCATCACCGCCATCGCCGACGTCTACGACGCGCTGACGACGCAGCGCTCCTACAAGCCCGCATACAAGCCGCATATCGCTTACAAGATCATGGTGAAATGCTCGCCGGGGCAGTTTGACGAATCGATGCTTTCCATCTTTTTCGACAACGTGGCCATTTATCCTGTAGGCACCATTCTCAAGACAACGATGGGCTACGCCATCGTCAAGGAAATCGAATTCGGCCGAACGCTCACACCGACCATCTGCGTCTTTGGCGACGCCAACATGAACGTCTTGCCCGAACCTTTCGACATCGACCTGCAGAAATTCCCGCCGGATACCATCACCCATGTCCTCGAGGACATGGAGCTCATGCCTTTGATCATGCGGATGAAGATCGATCCGGTCAAGTTCCTGAAGGAATGAGCGCATAAAAAACCCCTATGCCATCGCGTTTTGCGGCGGCGGGTGTATAACAAAAAACGAATGTATGGCAAAAAAGCTGTCCGCAAAGGGGAACTTCCCTTCACGGACAGCTTTTTGCTTTCTCTCTTTACCCGCTCATTCTCCGCCAAACCCGAAGCAAACTGTCCTCGGACAGCTTGTCCACGCGGAAATAGGACGCTTCCATCTTTTTCGCCAGCTTTTTCGCGAGCCCCAGCTTCACGAAGCCGTTTTCCGTGTCGATGACGGCGGCGGGGAGTTTGCGCTTCGCTAGGTAGCTTAACAAATTTTGTAAAATCAGCTATAATACAAAAGCAGGAGCGTGAACAACCGTGCCAATGATTGAAGAGATCAAAAAACTATGCCGACAGAGCAAGATGGAATGGACAAATCATGTGCAGCAGCGCATCCTTCAGCGTGGAATATCACGACAAAGTGTAAAGGATGCCATTATGTCCGGGGAAATAATAGAGGATTACCCCGACGATTATCCGTTCCCAAGTTGCTTGATACTTGGAACAAATCAAATTCACGTCGTTTGCGGTATCGGCATCGGGATATTGTGGATTGTTACAGCGTATCGTCCGACAGAGGACAAATGGGAAGCGGACTTGAAAACACGAAGGGGGACCAAACGATGATTTGCTTTATGTGCAAGGGGGATATGGAAGACAGGCTGACGACATTCATGGTCGATCTTGGAAACTGCATTGTTATCGTCAAGAATGTTCCTTCCCATGTGTGTAAACAGTGTGGAGAAGTTTCCTATAGCGACGAGGTGTCGGAACGCCTGGAAAGGATTGTGGACAACGTGAAGAAGTCGCCCGTTGAAATTTCTATTTCAAATTATGCAGCATAAATGAGCCATCAACTTTCTTGCCGCAATTATTTGCATGAAACGAACCGAAAAAATCTTTTGCAAATCAAAGGCCAAAATAGGCGGATACAAAATTGGGCTGACGCACGAAAATCAAACGTGCGGCAGCCCATTTTTTGCGCTGTTCTTATCCAACCGATTTTTCCGTTTCCCTCACCTGCTCATCTTCCGCCACACCCGAAGCAGGATGTCCTCGGACAGCTTGTCCACGCGGAAATAGGATGCTTCCATTTTTTTCGCCAGCTTTTTCGCGAGCCCCAGCTTCACGAAGCCGGTTTCCGTGTCGATGACGGCGGCGGGGAGCTATTGCGAAGTCAAGATGTAGCAAATTTTTCCAATTCTTGCACGGGGATATCGGCTATTTCCACATTCTTCTCGCGGGCATAACGCGATATGGCCGCGATGTCATAGCCAAATTTTCGTGCCGGCTCTTGCGGGTTATATTTGCGAAGATAGTCTCGTACAAGTTGCCTGCGCTCAGATTTCTTCGTCAGTGCTTTCATATTCATATTCCTCCCGGATGCGTTTCATATTCGTCTCATTGATGATAAATCGGAACGGAGAGGAGTAGATGCCTTGTAAGCGTTCTTTTCTATCTCCATTATATAGCACAAAAAACGAAAGTCAACGAGTGGGAGCACTTGAAAAAGAGGTTATTGCTTGCGTGCAACAACCTCTTTCTTGTTTTACCGATTCTATCGGCTCATCTTGCGCCAAACACGAAGCAAACTGTCCTCGGACAGCTTGTCCACGCGGAAATAGGACGCTTCCATTTTTTTCGCGAGCTTTTTCGCGAGGCCCAGCTTCACGAAGCCGTTTTCCGTGTCGATGACGGCGGCGGGAAGCTTGCGTTTCGCGATGCGTTCCGCTTCGTTCATGGCTTCCGCCGTCGCGTCGCCTCCGGGAACCAAAGGCGTCGTGGCGCGGCCGTCGGTGATGACGATCAGCACCGGGTCTTGGAGCGGGTCCTGGCGGTAGATCATGTCGAGCACGTCTTCCGCCTTCTCCAGCCCTTTCGCCAGCGGCGTCTTGCCTCCCGTGGGCATGGTCGCCAATTTTTTTTGCGCGAAATCCACGCTCTTCGTGACGGGCAGCAACACTTCCGCTTGGTTCTTGCGGAAAGCGATCATGCCGACGCGGTCGCGTTTCTGGTATGCTTCCAGCAGGATTTTCAGGATCACGCCCTTGACGGTCTTCATGCGCTCCCTTGCGCCCATCGAGCCGCTGGCGTCCACCGCGAACAGGAAGATATTGCCCGTGCGTTTCTCGCGAACCTTGCTGCGGATATCCTCGCTGCGGATCGCCAGCGCCAGGCCGTTCTTCTCGC
>CAMVJN010000006.1 GCA_947167825.1 uncultured Selenomonadales bacterium
GCCGCATGGCGGACGCCGTCATCGAGGGCAGCCACGGCCAGGACGAGCCGGAAGAGGAAACGGCGGATAAAGACGCCGAGTAATATCGGATATGAGGGGTAAGGGACATACGTTATCCCTTGCCCTTTTCTTTGCGTAAAACTGAATTTATATCTTTGATTTGGAAAGAGGGAAAGAATATGGCACAGATTACGGCGGCAATGGTTAAGGAGCTCCGCGAGATGACGGGCGCCGGCATGATGGATTGCAAGAAGGCACTGGCGGAGACGGACGGCGACAAGCAGAAGGCGATTGATTATCTCCGCGAGAAGGGGATTGCGAAGGCCGAGAAGAAGGCCGGACGTATCGCAGCAGAGGGCGCGGTTGGCGCTTACGTCAGCGAGGACGCGAAGGTCGGCGCTGTGGTCGAGATCAACTGCGAGACGGACTTCGTTGCGAAGACGGACAAGTTCCACGCGATTGTCGACAAGCTGGCGAAGCATATCGCCGACACGAACCCCGCCGATATGGATGCGCTGAATGACAGCACGCTGGACGGCAAAAAGGTTTCGGAAATCGTATTGGAGGCCATCGCCGAGATCGGCGAAAAGGTTTCGCTTCGCCGTTTTGTGCGCTACGCTTCCGAAAGTGGTCGCGTTACCAGCTATATCCACATGGGCGGCAAGATCGGCGTTTTGGTCGAGCTTTCCGGCGGCGAGGCCGAGCTTGGCAAGGATATCGCGATGCAGATTGCGGCGGCAAATCCGTCCTGCGTCGATCGTTCCGGTCTTGATCCCGCGGCGCTTGAGCATGAGCGCGAAGTGTTGACGAAGCAGGCCATCGAGGAGAATAACGCGTTGCCTGAGAACAAGCGTCGTCCCGAGGCGATCATCGCGAAGATGGTGGACGGGCGTCTTCAGAAGAATTTCTATAAAGAGGCCTGCCTTGTAGAGCAGCCCTTTGTCAAGGATCCGGAGCAGACGGTCGCGAAGGTGCTCGGCAGTGTCGCTGTGAAGCAGTTCGCTCGCTTCCAGCTTGGCGAAGGCATCGAGAAGAAGCAGGAAGATTTTGCGGCGGAGGTTGCTGCACAGATTAAATAAACCGATGAGGAGAGAACACGAAAACGAATTTCGTGTTCTCTTTTTTCAAATAGAATGCTTCCAATCGAAAAATATGTGTTTCCAATTTTGCCAAAAGGATATATAATAATAGAAATGTTGTGGAACAGGAGGGCTGCTGTTGGGTACGACAAAATACAAGCGTGTTGTATTGAAGCTGTCGGGCGAGTCCTTGGCAGGCGAGCAGGGATTCGGCATCAATCCGGAGGTTGTCGAGGATATCGCGGCACAGATTCAGGCAGTTCGTGCAGAGGGCATTGACTGTGCGGTTGTCGTCGGTGGGGGCAATATTTGGCGCGGACTTGCGGGAAGCGCGAAAGGCATGGACCGCGCGACGGCAGACTATATGGGGATGCTGGCGACGGTGATGAACTGTCTTGCGCTTCAGGACGCTTTGGAAAAGCGGGGAGTGGATTCCAGAGTCCAAAGCGCCATTGATATGCGGCAGGTCGCCGAGCCGTACATTCGCCGCAAGGCCATCCGTCACATGGAGAAGGGGCGCGTCGTGATTTTTGCGGCGGGCACCGGAAATCCGTATTTCTCAACGGACACGACGGCGGCGCTTCGCGCGGCGGAGATCGAGGCTGACGTGATCCTGATGGGCAAGAAGAATACGGATGGCGTATACGATTCTGACCCGAACAAGAACCCGAAAGCGAAGAAGTTTGACAAGCTCGCCTATATCGAAGTCTTGCAGCGCGGGCTTCAGGTCATGGATTCGACGGCAACGAGCCTCTGCATGGACAACAATATCCCCATCGTGGTGTTCAATATCGACGAGCATGAGAATCTCGTTCGCGCGGCGCGCGGAGAGGAAATTGGTACGACAGTCGGAGGGAAGAGAGAATGATTAAAGATATTTTAACCTCCCGTGAGGAAAAGATGCAGAAGACGCTGGAATCCTTGAAGCGTGAATTTGCTTCCCTGCGTGCGGGGCGGGCGACGCCGTCGCTGCTGGATAAGGTGATGGTGGATTATTATGGGACGCCGACGCCTGTCAATCAAGTGGCAAAGGTGTCTGTTCCGGAGCCGCGCATGATTGTAATCCAGCCGTGGGAAAAGACGATGATGAAAGAGCTGGAAAAAGCGATTTTGAAGTCCGATCTCGGTCTTACGCCGAATTCCGACGGTACAGCGATTCGATTGACGATTCCTCAGCTTACGAAGGAGCGCCGTGAGGAATTGAAAAAGACGGTCAACAAGAAGGCCGAGGAGGCAAAGGTCGCGCTTCGCAATCTTCGCCGTGATGCAAACGAGGCAATCAAGAAACTCGAAAAGAACAAGGAGATTGCCGAGGATGATTCAAAGAAGGGGCAGGAGGATATGCAGAAACTGGTCGACAAGTATGTAAAGCTGGTCGATACGGTGAAAGCTGGCAAAGAAAAGGAAATCATGGAGGTCTGATGACGCCGGATGTCTTGGGGCGTTCCGCGGAAGAAGCGTATCGGCTTCTTTCAGATGCGGGTGTGAAGTACACGACGGAGCTGACGCGCCCCACGAGGAATTTTTTTCCCGTGGATGAAGCGAGGCTATATGTGGTCCGAGCGATCAATTGCCCGGATCATTCCTGCCGCCTGACCTTGGCGGCGAAGCAGACAAAATCACGGGAGGAGGTGTAAGACGACATGGCATACAAGATTGGAGACGATTGCATTTCCTGCGGTTCCTGCGCGGCGACTTGCCCGGTCGGAGCTATTTCGGAGGGCGAGAAGCACTACGAGATCGATCCGGAGAAGTGCGTGGAGTGCGGAGCTTGCGCGGCTGGCTGCCCGGTTTCGGCGATTGCCGCTCCTTGATGGGAGAGAATGAGAGGTCCCTCTTGGATTTTGCGAGAGGGACCTGTTTTTCGTTTCGTGCGGAGGGCAGATATGTGGAAAAAACTATTATTGGGTCCCCGGCCCTCCAATGAGGCGGTGGAAAACCCTTTGTACAACGGCATCGATCGTGGAAGATTGCCCGTGCATACGGCTATCATCATGGACGGGAACGGACGCTGGGCTGAAGGGCGCGGGCTTCTTCGGACGGCGGGCCATACGGCGGGCGTGGACGCATTGAAACAGGTTTTGAAGGTCGCTATCGACCTTGAATTGCCGGCGCTCACTGTATACGCGTTTTCGACAGAAAATTGGAAGCGGCCTCATACGGAGGTCGATTTCCTGATGCGGCTTTTCGTGGACTATTTGACGAAAGAGATTGACGAAATGGACGAAGACAATGTGAAGCTTCGTTTTCTCGGCCGTATGGATGAGCTTTCGCCTGCCCTAAAGGATTTGGCACGGGTTGCGGTGGAACGGATGAAGGACAACACGGGCGTCTGTTTCAATGTGGCGATGAATTACGGCGGAAAGGATGAGATACTGCGCGCGACGAGGGAAATTGCACGGCGTGCGCAAGCGAGAGCGCTTTCGCCGGAGGATGTGGACGAGAAATTATTTGAAAGCTGTCTCGATACGGAAGGATTGCCGCCCGTAGATTTTGTCATCCGTACCAGCGGCGATATGCGTCTCAGCAATTATCTGCTTTGGCAGGCAGCTTATGCGGAGTTTTGGTTTACGGATACAAACTGGCCGGACTTTACTCCCGCTTGTTTTGTGGAAGCACTCAAAGATTTCGGGAAACGCAAGCGGCGTTTCGGAGGACTAAAGAATAAATAAAGACTAAAGAATAAATAAAGATATTATTTTAGAGGTGTAGTTTTGGCGATTCGTATAATTTCGGGAATCATCGGAATAGCTATTGCCGCGTTTATCATTCAAACGGGAGGCGCGGCATTCGGTGCTGCGGTGCTCCTGCTGATGCTGGCAGGATGGCATGAGTACGCGCAGGCGTTCCGCCACAAAGATTTGGCGCCGGCATACTGGAGCGGTATGGCGGCTATGTTGTGTTTTTGGGGCGCAGTTTATTTTGGAAGAATCGAGTTTTTATCGGCGGCAGCGACTTTGTTTTCACTTTGGCTGATGCTTGAGGCTGTGCTTTTTTATAAAAAATATTCCGTTCCGCAAGCGCTTGTTTCCGTTGCGGGCATCATGTATGTAGGGTTGTCTCTTGTGCATTTGCTGCTGCTTCGTTTTTGGAAGGCCTCGGAATTGGTTTCGACGCCTGCCGGTGAGATGGAGACGGGGTGCGCATGGCTTTGGATTGCCCTGATCGGCACATGGGCCAGCGATACTTTTGCCTATTTCTCTGGTTTTGCTTTTGGCAAGACAAAACTTTGTGAGACAATCAGCCCAAAGAAAACAAGGGAGGGCTTTTACGGCGGCGTCATCGGGACAGCATTTTCCGTTGCTGTGCTTGGACATGCGATAGGACATTCCTTGATTTCGATGGCCGTGCTCGGCGTCGTGATTGCGCTTGTGGCAACAGTGGGAGATCTTGTGGAGTCGGTGGTGAAGCGGTATACCGGAATCAAGGATTCGGGCGTGCTGATTCCCGGCCATGGCGGAGTGCTTGATCGTTTTGACAGTGCAATGTTCGTGATTCCGTTCGTGTATTATTTCTTGCAGATCATGGAGGGATTTTAGGTGGCGGTGAAACGGCTCTCCATTCTCGGCTCAACCGGCTCGATTGGCACGCAGACACTTGACGTTGTGCGTAGTCGTCCCGAGCTTTTTCAAGTCGTGGCGCTTGCGGCGAATACCAGTGGCGAAACTTTGGAACGGCAGATCGAGGAATTTCATCCGTCTGTTGCCGTGCTTGTGGATAACACGGCCGCGAAGCGGCTTCGTGAAAGATATCGGGGCAAAACAGAGATATTGAGCAGCGAGGATGGCTTGCATATCGCGGCGACATGCGGCGAGGCTGATACGGTTGTAACCTCGATGGTAGGTTTTGCTGGACTTGCGCCGACGCTGGCGGCTCTCCAAGCCGGAAAGACCATAGCTCTTGCGAATAAGGAAACACTGGTAGTCGCGGGCGAGCTTGTGATGGCACTGGCAAAGGAAAAGGGCGTTTCCATCCTGCCTGTGGACAGCGAGCACTGCGCACTTTTTCAATGCTTGCAGGGCGAGCGTCGCGATGCGGTGGAGCGGCTGATTTTGACGGCTTCAGGCGGGCCGTTTCGGGGCAAATCAATGGAAGACTTGAAATCGGTCACGGTGGCAGATTGCCTGAAACATCCGACGTGGTCGATGGGCAAGAAGATTACCGTCGATTCGGCGACTTTGGTCAACAAGGGGCTGGAAATCATTGAGGCGCATTGGCTGTACGATGTGCCTTATGAGAACATCGAGGTTGCCGTGCATCCGCAGAGCATCGTGCATTCGATGGTGGAATTCCGTGACGGTGCGGTGATGGCGCAGCTTGGGCTGCCCGATATGCGCCTGCCGATTCAATATGCACTGACTTATCCTTCACGAGAGCCTGCGAATTTCGGGCGTATGGATTTTAAGACGCGGATGAGTCTTTCCTTTGAGCCGCCGGATATGAAAACATTTCGCGGTCTTGCGCTTGCTTGCGAAGCGGGAAAAGCAGGCGGCATAATGCCTTGTGTGCTGAACGGAGCGAACGAGGAGGCTGTGGCAGCTTTCCTCGCCGGACGAATCGGTTTCTTGGATATTTACGACTGTATCGAGCGAGCGATGGGTGAGCAAGAAAATGTTTCGCAGCCGTCCTTTGAAACGCTTTGCGAAGCGGATGCGCGCGCACGATCCTTTGTGCGCGATTTTTTGGAGAATAAAGAGGTGTAATCATGGGATTGACGATTCTGGCGTCCGTTTTTGTTTTCGGCTTGCTTGTGCTTTTTCATGAGTTTGGGCATTTCGTCATGGCGAAAGCGGCGGGGATGCGCGTAGATGAGTTTGCCATCGGGTTTGGGCCGAAGATTGTCAGCAAGCAGATCGGTGAAACGATCTATTCAATTCGTTGCGTCCCCTTGGGGGGATTCAACGATATTGCCGGCATGGTTCCTGCGGAAAATGACGCGGGAGACAGAGGCTATTGCGAAAAGTCGGTCTGGAAGCGGATGCTCGTTATCGTGGCGGGGC
This sequence comes from uncultured Selenomonadales bacterium, assembly GCA_947167825.1. GTDB lineage: Bacteria > Bacillota > Negativicutes > Selenomonadales > Selenomonadaceae > RUG12372. The sequence goes on from CAMVJN010000006.1 coordinate 6,080, forward strand.
CGCTGATGAATTTTTTGCTTCCGATTGTAATTTTTTTCCTTATATTTATGATCGTGGGCGTCAGCTCGCCCTCGACGCGTCCGGAACTGGGCGAGGTCATGCCGGATCAGCCGGCGGCGATGGCGGGACTCAAAAAAGGCGATCGAATTGACGCTATCAACGAGGAGCCTGTTCATGAGTGGGATGATATTGTGCGTATCGTGCGCGGAGCGAACGGAAGCCCAATGAAGGTTTTCTATCATCGGGGCGATGAAGCTCGGCAGGCGACGGTGATTCCTGTTCATGACAAACAGGAGAATCGCATGATGATTGGCGTTATGGGGGCACTGGACACCCGCCAGCCCGGCGTAATAGAAGCGGCGGGGACAGCGATTTGGAAAACCGGTTATGTAATATATCACATGATTGAAGGGCTCGTGCAAATTTTCACCGGGGAGGCTGCGGCAGAATTGGCGGGGCCTTTGGGGGTTATGCAAATGACCGGAACTGTGGCAAAGCTTGGTTTTACCGCATTGATGAACTTTGCCGCGTTGCTCAGCCTTAATCTTGGCATTATCAATTTGTTGCCTGTTCCCGCACTGGACGGCGGCCATTTCGTGACGCTGCTCCTTGAGGCGGTACGAGGGAAGCCGTTGGGCGAGAAGGCGCTGCATTATACGCAAATGGCAGGAATTACGGTGCTGGTGGCGTTGATGCTTTTCGCGACGAAAAATGACATTGTGCGTATTTTTTTCGGGGGCCGATAATATGGAGCGGAAAAAGACACGGCAGATTCATATCGGCTCGGTAGCTGTTGGCGGCGGCGCGCCTGTGTCCGTGCAATCGATGACAAATACAAAAACGGCTGATATTCCTTCGACAGTTTCGCAGATTCACGCGCTGACAGACGCGGGGTGTGACATAGTGCGTTTGGCTGTACCGGATATGGACGCAGCGGAGGCGCTTGGAGAGATTATTCGTTCCGTGGATGTTCCATTGGTTGCCGATATTCATTTTGATTATCGTCTGGCACTGGAGGCAATTCATCAAGGGATAATGGCGCTTCGATTGAATCCCGGCAATATCGGCGGTGAGGAGCGAGTCAGGGCTGTGGTGCGCGAGGCGAAGGCAGCGGGCATTCCCATCCGTATCGGCGTCAATGGCGGTTCCCTGGACAAAAAACTTTTGGAAAAATATGGACGCGTCACGGCAGAGGCGCTTGTTGAATCCGCGATGGAGCATGTCCACATTCTTGAAGCATTAGATTTTTATGATATGAAAATATCATTGAAGGCCCACGACGTACCGCTGACGCTGGCGGCTTACCGTTTAATGAGCGAAACTGTTGAATACCCGCTTCATCTTGGTGTAACCGAGGCGGGGACTCCTACCACGGGGATGATAAAATCCGCTGTTGGCATTGGCGCTTTGCTCGCCGAGGGAATCGGTGACACCATCCGCGTTTCCTTGACCGGCGATCCCGTAGTTGAGGTGCGCGTGGCAAATGAGATTTTGAAATCGCTTGGCATGCGCGAATACGGACCGACGATGATTTCTTGTCCGACCTGCGGACGTACGTCCATCGATCTTCCGGCAATCGCCTCCGAAGTCGAAAAAAAGCTGGAAGACATAAGAGAGCCTATTACTGTCGCAGTCATGGGATGCGTGGTCAACGGTCCCGGCGAGGCGCGGGAAGCGGATGTCGGAATCGCGGGAGGAAAGGGGGAAGGGCTCGTCTTCCGCAAGGGCGAGATTTTGCGGAAAGTGCCGGAAGCCGAGCTTGTCGGCGAATTGTTCAAAGAAATCGACGCGCTGCTTGCCGAAAGGACGGAAAGCGCATGACTGGGGCACTGGTGAACGCGGCAGCCATCATATTCAGCGGGTTGGCGGGCATGCTTCTGCGCGGCGGCATTTCGGAAGCGATGCGAAAAAGCGTTATGCAGTCGATGGGGCTGGCAGTCATCGTGGTTGCTCTCAAAATGGCTTTGCAAAGCCGGAACGCCGTCGTTCTGATTGTCGCGCTGGCAGCGGGGACGGCCATCGGCGCATGGCTCGACCTTGAGGGGCGCATGGAGCGTTTTGCAGCGCGGATCACGATGCGGACAGGGGAGCGGTTCGGCGACGTGGGCAAAGGCTTCGTATCGGCGTCGCTGATTTATTGCCTTGGCGCGATGGGGATTGTCGGCGCGCTTTCGGAAGGGATGACCGGCGACGCGTCTACGCTTTTCGCGAAAGCGATGATCGACGGCGCGACGGCAATCATTTTTGCCGCGTCGATGGGTGTGGGCGTGCTGTTTTCCGCGCTTCCCGTGCTGCTATATGAGGGCGCGATTACGCTTGGCGCTTCGGCGCTTTCGGCGTTTTTCACGGAGGCGATGCTGGCGGAGATGAACGGCGTGGGCGGCATCCTTGTGCTTGCCATCGGGATCAATATGCTGGAAATGGCCAAGATCCCCATTGCCAATCTCTTGCCTTCGATTTTTGTAGTGTTTGGTCTCGTATATTTGGGCTTTTGATATAAAAATTTTTGGGAGGAATTACATTGCGCACTTCACAGCTTTACGCGCCGACGCTTCGGGAAGTCCCGGCGGAGGCGGAGGTCATCAGCCACAAGCTCATGCTCCGGGCGGGCATGATCCGGAAAGCGGCGGGCGGGCTTTACACTTATTTGCCGCTGGCGTGGCGTACTATCCGAAAAATCGAGCAGATCATCCGCGAGGAAATGGATGCTGCGGGCGGACAGGAAATTGCCATGCCGATTGTCCAGCCTTCGGAGCTTTGGAAAGAAACTGGTCGCTGGGAGGTTTACGGCGATGAGATGTTCCGCGTCAATGATCGTCACGGGAGAGAATTTTGCCTCGGGCCGACGCACGAAGAAATGGTGACGTCCATTGTGCGGGATGAGGTGCGTTCTTACAAGCAGCTTCCGCTGATGCTTTACCAAATCCAGAACAAGTACAGGGACGAGATTCGTCCGCGTTTTGGGCTGATGCGCGGACGAGAGTTCATCATGAAGGATCTTTATTCATTTGATAAGGATGAAGAGGGGATGCGTGTTTCCTACAAGAAAATGTACGACGCTTACACGAACATCTTCACGCGCTGCGGTTTGAAGTTCCGCCCGGTCGAGGCGGACAACGGCGCCATTGGCGGCGGCGGTTCCCATGAGTTCACAGTGCTGGCGGACGCCGGTGAGTCGAACATCGCTTATTGTGAGAAATGCGACTATGCGGCCAGCGACGAGAAAGCGGAGCTGAAGGCAATCCGTGCCGAGGGCGAAGAATTGTTGCCGTTGGAAAAAGTCGCGACGCCGGGAACGAAAACAATCGCATTGGTGGCCGACTATTTGAAAGTTCCGGTGGAAAAGACCATCAAGGCTGTCGCTTATCAAAATGAAAAGGACGAGGTTATTCTCGTTTTTGTCCGTGGCGACCATGAGGTCAACGAAGTCAAGGTGCAGAATGCCGTCGGCGCTATTGCCCTTCGCATGGCGGACGAGACAGCGATTCGTGGCATCGGCGGAGAACCTGGCTTTATGAGTCCCATTGGAATCAAGAAGGGAACGAAAATCGTTGTTGACGCGACGGTGATGGAAATGCAGAATGCAGTTGCGGGAGCCAACGAGGTTGACGTTCATTATAAAAATGTTACGCCGAAACGCGATTTCGGTGAGCCGATTATCGCCGATCTCAGACTTGTGCAGGAAGGCGATCCGTGCCCGCATTGCGGTGCACCTCTGAAAATGACGCGCGGTATTGAGGCAGGGCAAGTTTTCATGCTCGGCACGAAATACAGCGAAGCGCTCCATGCAACTTTCCTGGACGAAAGCGGCAAGGAAAAGCCGTTGGTCATGGGGTGTTACGGTATCGGCGTCGGCAGGACGATGGCTGCGGCCATTGAACAAAACAATGACAAAGACGGTATTATCTGGCCGCGGGCTATCGCACCGTTTGAAGTTGTGGTTGTGCCCGTCAACGCGAAAGTGCCGGAACAGCTTGAATTGGCGGAAAAGATTTACGGCGAACTGAAAACGGCGGGCGTTGATGTGTTGCTGGATGACAGGAAGGAACGCGCAGGCGTCAAGTTCAAGGACTGCGATCTGATCGGCTATCCGATTCGCGTCACTGTCGGTCCGAAGGCCGTTGAGGAAGGCATGATTGAGCTTCGCATCAGAAAATCCGGCGAGACGTTTAACGAGCCTCAGAAAAATTATCTCGCAAAAGTTCAAGAGCTATTGGGAAATCTATAAAACGATACCGTTCCGACGATTGCCGTTGCAAAAGAGAGCCAATGTTCACACCGAACATTGGCTCTCTTTTTGCGATTTGCCTTTTTGGGGCATTCGTAATAAAATAAAGTGGCATATGAATTTTTGGCAATTATTTCGGAAATGACATTTTTCCGTTTAGGAGGCAGTTATGGAGGAGAAAATCGCACGACTGAAACAGGCGGCGGCGGATAAAATCCGGCAGCACGCGGATACGCTTTCTGCGCTGAATGATATCCGCGTGGAATTTTTGGGGAAGAAGGGCGAGTTTACAACACTTTTGCGCGGACTGAAGGAGCTGGCGCAAGAAGAGCGCCCTAGGATTGGCCAGATTGTCAATGAGGCGCGAGGGCAGATTGAAGCGCTTTTGGAGAAAAAGAAGGAGGAACTCCACGTTCGCGATATGGAAGAAAAGCTCGCGAACGAAAAGCTGGATGTGACGCTGCCGGGCCGACATCAATGGCGTGGGCATCTTCATCCTTTGACGCTGACACTTGACCGGATCAAGGCGATCTTTATGGATATGGGCTTTACGGTCGAGGAAGGGCCGGAAATCGAGCGTGATTATTTCAATTTTGAGGCATTGAATCTGCCGAAAGACCATCCGGCACGGGATATGCAGGATTCTTTCTATATCACCGAGGAAATATTGATGCGTACGCAAACGTCGCCTGTGCAAGCGCGTACGATGCAGGCTCACGAACCCAATACGCCAATCCGTATGATTGCACCGGGACGAGTCTATCGCCGCGACGATTACGATGCAACTCATTCGCCGATGTTTACACAGGTCGAAGGGCTTGTGATTGACAAGGGCGTGCGTTTTTCCGACCTCAAAGGAACGCTGGAGTTGTTTTTGCATCGGATTTTCAATGATAATATCGGTGTGCGGTTCCGTCCGAGCTTTTTCCCATTTACCGAACCCAGTGCGGAAGTTGATATTTCCTGTGTAATGTGCCACGGAAAAGGTTGCCGCGTCTGCAAGGGCACGGGGTGGCTGGAAATTCTTGGTGCAGGTATGGTGCATCCGCATGTGCTGGAAATGAGCGGTTACGATCCGAAGCAGGTCACAGGCTTTGCGTTTGGTCTCGGGGTAGAGCGTATCGCGATGCTGTCTTACGGGATTGACGATCTTCGCTTGTTCTACGACAACGATCTGCGCTTCTTGCGCCAGTTTGAATAACGGAAGAGCATTTGACGACAGAAGGAGAAAGCGTATATGCAGGTATCAATTCAATGGCTGAAGGATTATATTGATTTTGACGAAACGCCGGAACAGCTCGCGGATAAATTGACGATGGCGGGCATCCCTGTGGAAAATGTCGTCCGTGCGGACGAGGGATTGGAAAAGGTAGTGACTGGGAAACTTACGGAAGTCGTGCCGCATCCCGATTCCGATCATTTAAAAGTCTGCACGGTGGATGTAGGTGAAAAAGAGCCGCTGACCATTGTGACCGGTGCGCCGAACGTTGAGCAGGGGCAGGTGGTTCCTGTGGCGCTGGTAGGTGCGCATCTGCCAAACGGGCAGAAAATCTCAAAGGGAAAACTGCGCGGAGTGCCTTCGATGGGCATGCTCTGTTCGGCGGACGAGTTGAAAATGGAGCTTGCGAATTTGCCGGAAGAACAAAAGACAGGCATTTATATCCTGCCCAACGATACTCCGGTCGGGCAACCCGCAGCGAAAGCACTCGGCCTTGACGATTGCGTGCTGGAGTTCGAATTGACCGCGAACCGGGGCGATTGCTTCAGCGTTTTCGGCATCGTACGGGAAATTTCCGTATTGACAGGAAAACAGCCGCATTGGCCTGAGATTGTTGCAAAGGAAGACGACGAGGCCCAAGCGCAGGATATGGTGAAAATCGGCATCGACGCGCCTGACCTTTGCTCGCGTTTTTCCGCTCGGGTGCTGAAAAACGTGAAAATCGGCCCGTCGCCGGAATGGATGCAGAAGCGGCTGGAGGGAGCAGGCATTCGCGCTATCAACAACGTCGTCGATGTAACGAATTTCGTGATGATAGAGCTTGGCCAGCCGATGCACGCTTACGATTACGACGAGGTCAAGGGGCATTCGTTGACGGCGCGTCGTGCCGAAGAAGGGGAAAATGTTCACACGCTTGATGATTCTTCGCGGCTTGCGAAGGGCGGCGAACTGGTGATTGCCGATGCGGAAAAGCCGGCAGGGCTTGCAGGCGTCATGGGCGGACTGGAAACGGAGATCACGGAAAAGACGACGACGGTCGTTTTGGAGGCGGCTTCCTTTAACGGACCTTCGATTCGTCGGACTTCCCGTTCGATCGGACTTCACTCTGAAGCGTCGGGGCGTTTCGAGCGCGGCGTGGACACGACAGGGACGGTTCGTGCCCTTGATCGAGCTGCGCAGCTGCTTTCGGAAATGGGTGCATGCACGGTGACGAAAGGCGTCGTCGATGTGTATCCCGTCAAAAAGGATGCTGTGACCGTGGCGTTCACGGCGGCGGAGGTCAATGGGCGGCTTGGAACGGAAATTCCCGGCGTAAAAATGAAAGAAATCCTTGAAAATCTTGGATTTGTTGTCGAGAACTCTGGAACGGATGCGTACCGGCTGACTGTTCCATCTTGGCGTGGTGATGTGTCCTGCATGGAAGATATTTCCGAGGAAGTCGCTCGCATTTACGGCTTTGATAATATTTCATCCACGACGCCGCAAGGCGCGGTCATGGAAGCTCGGCAGAGTGCACGGCAGGCGTTTTCGGACAAGATTCGTCATGTTTTGGTGTCTCTTGGCATGGATGAGGCGCGTTCCTTTGCATTCACGCATCCGTCGCTTTTTGACAAACTGAATGTGCCGGAAGACAACGTACTCCGCTGTGCAATTCCAATTATGAATCCGCTGACGGATGAATATCCGTTGGTACGTACAACGCTTTTGACGAATCTCATGGAAAACGCCGTTCGTAATTTTTCACGTAAAAACGAGGATATTCGGCTCTTTGAGATTGCTCCTGTTTTTTTGCCAAAAGCGTTGCCGGTGACGGAGCAACCGGATGAGGTTCTGAAATTGGAAGGCCTTTTGACCGGGCGGCGGGAGCCTGTGGGCTGGGGACAGGATGGCGCGCTGCTTGATTTTTACGATGCAAAGGGTGTAGTAGAGCAACTTTTTGAGGCTCTCTCCATTTCGCGTTACACTGTCGAGCCGGGCGAGCATTTCGCTTTGCATCCGGGCAAGACAGCGGTATTCAAGAAGGGGAGGGATGTGCTCGCGGTGGTCGGAGAAGTCCATCCGGCTGTGCAGGAGGCTTTTGGCGTCACAAAAAAGATGTATATTTTTGAGATGGATGTGGCGACGCTCCTCTCGAATGCATCGAAGACTTTCATGTCACAGCCGCTTCCCAAATATCCGGGTATTGCCCGCGACCTTGCCCTGATTGTTTCCGAGGGGACGGCTGCAACGGATGTGGAACGTGTTATCAAGAAAAACGCCGGACCGTATTTCAAGGATGTAACATTGTTTGATCTTTACACGGGCAAACAGATCGGAGAAGGGAAAAAGAGCCTTGCTTTTGCACTGCGGTTCCAGTCCGGTGAAAAGACTTTGACGGACGAGGAAATCGATATGGCAGTGAAGAAGATTGTCGAGGCGGCGGGGAAGGAATTTGGCGCAGAGCTTCGTATGTAAATAAGGGGCGATAGTATGGACCAAAAAGTTGTCGTTGAAATTTTTGGCGAAAAATTCTCGCTGAAGACTGACCAGGACCCGGAATATCTCCAGAAATTGGCGTCCGTCGTCGACAAGGAAATGCGCACGGTTTCGCGGCAGGTAAACAATCTTGCTCCTGTGCGCATTGGCGTCCTTGCCGCGCTGAAGCTTGCCGATGAGTACTTCCAACTCAAGAAGGATTTCGATGAAATGGCGGAATTGGCGAGAAAAAGATAGGGATATTGCCGACAGGAGGAATTCATGCTATAGTGTAGCAGGATTCGGTTGCATACAATGTGCGGGGGGATCGCATGTTCAATTTTCAACGCAAGAATACGGAGTTTTTCGATCACTTTGTCGAGAGCGCCAAATGCTTTTACCGAGGAGCATTGATGCTTGACGAGGTCATGCTTGATTATACGCAGGCAGCGGACAAGATGAAGGCAATCATCGATCTGGAGCATGAGGCGGATGCGGTGAATGACCAGATTATCGATGAACTGAACCAGACGTTTATCACGCCGATTGACCGCGAAGATATTTTTGCATTGGCTAATGGCCTTGATGACGGCGTCGATTATTTGCAGACGACGTTGCAGAGGATTGTCATTTATCGAACAGGCGCGGCTAAGGCCGGAGTCGTATCGATGACGAAGCTGCTTTTGGAATCGACAAGTGAATTGATTAAGGCCTTTGAGTATTTGAAGGATATCAAGAAAAACCGTGAGCTCATATTGGAGGCCACACATAAGATCGGCAGGCTGGAAAGCGAGGGGGATCGCGTCTATCGTCAGGAAATCGCGTTCCTTTTCGACAATGTGAAGGATCCGATTGAGCTGATTAAGTGGAAGGATATTCTGGAAAATCTGGAGGACACGCTCGATCATTGCGAAGACGTTTCGGATATGATTCGCGGCGTGGTCATGAAATATGCCTGAACTTCAGTATATGATTTTTACGGTCATCGGGCTTGCGTTGATTTTCGACTTTATCAACGGCTTTCACGACACAGCGAATGCAATCGCGACTTCCGTTTCGACACGGGCGATTTCGCCGAGGAATGCTATTATGATGGCGGCTGTCTTGAATTTTCTCGGCGCCATGTATTCGACGGGTGTTGCGAAGACCATCGGAAGTGATATCGTCAGCAGCGCAATCCATGTGGATGAGCATGTATTGATTGCGGCTTTGGTCAGCGCTGTTTTTTGGAATCTTTTCACCTGGAAGTTGGCGTTGCCGTCCAGTTCGTCTCACGCGATGGTGGGCGGGATCATCGGTGCGGTACTCGTTTCCGCGGGCGCCATAGGGCTGAATCTTGTCGGCATTGGGAAAATTATTCTTTCTTTGGTTTTATCGCCGTTGATTGCCATCATTACAGGCTATCTGGTGATGCATCTTTTGTATTTTCTGTTCGGGCAATGCACGCCTTATATCGTCAACGGACGTTTTAAGAAAATGCAGCTCGTTTCTGCGGCGATGATGGCGTTTTCCCATGGTTCGAACGATGCACAGAAGTCAATGGGCATTATTACGCTGGCTCTTCTTTCCGGCGGCTATATCGATGTGTTCGAAGTTCCGACAATCGTGAAGATTTTGGCGGCGACAGCGATGGCTTTCGGTACGGCGATGGGTGGATGGAGCATCATCAAGACTATCGGCGGCAAAATTTTCAAGCTGGAGCCAATCAGCGGTTTTGCGGCGGATCTCAATTCTTCGCTCGTCATTTTTTCGGCGACAGTGCTTCATCTTCCGGTCAGTACGACGCATGTCGTTTCCGGTTCGATTATGGGCGTTGGCACGGCAAAGCGAATTCGGGCGGTACGTTGGGGCGTCGCACAGCAAATGCTGGTCGCATGGGTGCTTACCATACCGTGCACGGCATTGATTGGTTCGTTGGTCTATCAGATTACGCTTTGGATTTTTTGAGTAGAATGAGGTGGTTTGGCTTGGAAGGGCGAAGGCTTTTCCGGGCTTTTTTGTTTTCATGGATAGGAGGAATATAAGGATATGGGCGAAAAGGAAGCGACGAAAAAAACGCTGCGGGAGCTTTCGAAGGGACAGGCGCCGAAAAATGATTTGATTGTCGCTGCACAGGTCGGCGGGGAAATCCGTGGGCTGGACGAAACCGTGGGCAAAGAAGAGCGCCCCGCCTGGGTCAAGTTGTCGAGCCCTTCCGGGGAACGTATTTACCGGCGCTCTGTCTTGTTCTTGGCCATCGTCGCGATACAGGAGCTTTACGGCGCAGCAGATACGGAGCTGATTGTGCGCGCATCGCTGAACGGCGCACTTTATTGCGACTTGGAAATTCCGGGGGGCGTAACGGACGGAGCGATTTCGGCAATTGAGGTGCAGATGCGCGCAATCATTGCTGAAGACCGCGAGATAGGACACCGCGTCGTGCCGAAGGAGGAGGCTGTGCGCCGGTTCAAGGAGGCACGGCAGATTCCGAAGGCGAATCTTTTGAATGGGTTGCCGGAAGATGAGATTGCGCTCTGCACTTGCGGCGATCATTATGACGATTTGTACGGGGTTATGCTGGACAGGACCGGCGAACTTGGTTGCTTTGATTTGATGCGTTCCGGAAACGGTGTTTTGCTTCGGACTCCTCGGGGCGGCATGGGCCTGGCGCTTTCCAAGCCGGTACAACAGCCGAAATTCACGCAGACGCTGAAAGAGTCGAAGCAGTGGGCGAAAATCCTGCATTGTGAATATCTGCCTGATTTGAACCGTTGCATCCAGTTCGGGAAGACAGGCAATCTCATCCGTGTGTCCGAAGCGCTTCACGAGAAAAAGATTGCAGAGATTGCCGACCGGATTGCGGCAGGCATCGAAAAAGCGCGTCTCGTAATGATTGCCGGGCCGTCATCTTCAGGAAAGACATCGTTTGCCCAACGGCTCAAGGTGCAGCTTCGCGTAAACGGGCTGGAGCCTGTTTCGATTTCCATGGACGACTATTTCGTGAACCGGGCGGAAACGCCGCTGACGCCTGAGGGCGCTTATGATTATGAATCGCTGCATGCATTGAACATAGAGCTTTTCAATAAAGACCTCGTTTCGTTGATGCAGGGCAAGGAAGTCGCTCTGCCTCGTTATGATTTCATTACGGGAGAGCGAAATGATGGGGCCGGGCCGCATCTTTCCATTGCGCCGGATCAGCCAATCATCGTCGAGGGAATCCACGGACTGAATGAGGAACTGACGCACGCTGTTCCCCGTGATGAAAAATTCAAGATTTACGTCAGTGCGTTGACCCAACTTAACATTGATATGCACAACCGTATTCCGACAACCGACGCGCGTTTTGTGCGCCGCCTTGTGCGCGATTACCAGTTCCGCGCGTCCAGTGCACTGAAGACGCTGCGCCAATGGCCGGATGTGCGGAAGGGGGAAGATAAGAATATTTTCCCCTATCAAGAGGATGCCGATGCCGTTTTCAATTCTGCGCTAATTTACGAATTGGCCGTTTTGAAGAAATACGCGGTGCCGCTGCTTTCAGCAGTGAAGCCCAGCGAGGATGGCTACGCGATAGCGCAGAGCATCCTGCGCTTCCTGCTGTTTTTTGGCAGCATCGATGATGAGAGCGACATTCCGAACAACTCCATTCTGCGTGAATTTATCGGGAAATCCTGTTTCTTTAACAGCAGCGGGGAACTGAAAGAGCAGTGAGGGACGGCATTATGAAAAGAGTGCGGATTGTCGTGATGCGGAAAGTATGCCACCAAGACTTGATTGACAAATATGAAAATCCGATTGAACATGCCTGTGATATGGAAGAGGGGCAGGTTTTTGTCGCCGACGGATGGAAACGGCCCGAAGGCTTTTGTGAAAGCGCATGGAGTAATCTGTCGCCATTCGTCATGGCACTTTCCTATGGCGCGGAGGATTTCTATGACGGCTGGATGAAAAATAAAAAATCGGCGATGATTTCCTGTAATGACGGCTTCCGCCCGGTGAGCTTTTTGTTGGAAGCGATGGATGAAGATGCGGGATAATAAGTCTTTCCTGGGAAAATGTGTGAAGGACAGGAAAGAAAAAAGAAATAATGCTTGACAATTTCACGGGAGTCATGTAATATAATCAATGGCTCCTTCGTCAAGTGGTTAAGACACCGCCCTCTCACGGCGGGTTCAGGGGTTCGAATCCCCTAGGAGTCACCAATATAAAAGCTAAACCCGAAGCATGGCTTCGGGTTTTTTCAATGCAATTGTTTCAAGAGAATGGATTTTGTGAAATTTTCTTTGACCTTTTCGTTGTTGCTTCTTTCCTGCGGGCATCTTTTTTGGTATACTTGTTCATGTGATACTTCAATATGATAAAGGAAGATAGTGAATGGAGAAACTGACAGAAACTGTTCTTTCTATTATGGCGGGATCGAAAATTACGCTGGAAATTTTTGTCCTTACGCTGGCGATGTCGTTGCCGCTTGGTTTTTTTGTGGCGCTTATGCGGCTTTCCAGCGTTCGCCCGTTGGCGGTTATAATGGATGTTTATATTTGGATTATGCGTGGTTCGCCGTTGATGCTCCAGCTTCTTTTTGTATATTTCGCACTTCCGATGGTGGGCGTGCGTTTTTCGGATATCTCGGCAGCGCTTTTGGCCTTTACCTTGAATTATGCGGCGTATTTTGCTGAGATTTTTCGGGCGGGCATCCAATCTATTCCCCGCGGGCAGTATGAGGCTGCGAAGACATTGGGGTTGACTTATGCGCAGACGATGCAGCGGATTATCTTGCCGCAAATGATTCATCGGACACTTCCGCCCATCAGCAACGAAACCATCAACCTCGTCAAGGATACGTCCCTGATCTATATCCTCGCAATGAATGATCTTTTGCGTGTAGCGCGTACCATTGTGCAGCGAGATTTCGACATGACTGCCTTTTTCATTGCGGGGCTGTTTTATCTTGTGATGACTGCAGTGCTGACGGCAATTTTCAAACGGATGGAGGCGTATTATGGAAAATACGACGAATAAAGCGGAGTATATGATACGCGCCCGGGGCATTTTTAAGTCCTTTCAGGACAATGAGGTCCTGAAAGGGATTTCGTTGGATGTCTGTCAGGGTGAAGTGCTTTCCATTATCGGGCCGTCTGGATCGGGAAAAAGTACATTGCTTCGTTGCCTGAATCATTTGGAGACGATTGACAAAGGCTCGATTGAAGTAAAAGGTGAATTCCTTGTAAAAAACGACACTTCCGGACGGGCAGTGTACGCGCCTAAGCATGAAATGCGCAAAATGCTTAGCTGCATGGGCATGGTATTTCAGCAGTTCAATTTGTTCCCGCATATGACCGTCCTGGAAAACTTGCTTGAAGCGCCGCTGCAGGTCAAGCGGCAAACGCGCGAGGAAATCCAGCCCGTGGCAGAAGAACTATTGCGCAAGGTTGGGTTATACGAGAAACGGGACGCTTATCCGTCACGGCTTTCCGGCGGGCAGCAGCAGCGCGTGGCGATTGCACGAGCGTTGGCGATGAAGCCTGATATCATGCTTTTTGATGAGCCGACCTCGGCTCTCGACCCGGAGCTGACGGTTGAGGTGCTGAAAACGATGCGCGGGTTGGCGGCGGAGCGTATGACTATGGTGGTCGTGACGCATGAAATGACATTTGCACGCGACGTTTCTAGCCATGTTATATTCATGGCAGATGGGCTTATCATCGAGCAGGGCCATCCTGCCGATATTTTCGGATGCCCTAAGGAAGAACGGACACGTTTATTCCTTGGGAATATGCTCCACTGACTTAGACTGCTCTTTGTTAAGATTTTTAAATCTTTACACAGAGTGCATGAGATAAGTATTAAACAGACAGAATAAAACCCCGCGTTTAGAGGATTTTCTTTCCTTAAACGCGGGGGTTTTTCTTCATTTTGCGTATTCGCCTCGAATATCTTCCTTCGGGGGCGCGATCGGGTAGTTTCCGCTGAAGCAGGCGGTGCATATCGGCAGACCGCCAACCATTTCCGAAAGACGGGAAAGGTTCAAGTATCCGAGGGAGTCTGCTCCAATCTCACGGCGGATATCGTCGATGGTTTTGTCATGGGCAATCAGATGATCTTCCGACGGGATGTCGATGCCAAAATAGCAAGGGTGCAAGAAAGGCGGCGCCGAGACGCACATATGGACTTCAGTAGCTCCCGCTTCGCGCAGCATATTTACAATCTGGTTGCTGGTGGTACCGCGTACGATGGAGTCGTCGATCATCAGAACCCGCTTGCCCGCGACAACTTCCTTCAGTACGTTTAGCTTGACATGAACGCTGCGTTCGCGACTTGATTGCTTCGGGCTTATGAAGGTACGGCCAACATAGGTGTTTTTCGTGAATGCAATGCCGTAGGGAATACCGGATTCCAGCGCGTAGCCGAGAGCGGCCATATTCCCGGATTCTGGCACGCCAACGACGAGATCGGCATCCACGGGATGATCTTTTGCGAGGCATCGGCCCGCAATCATGCGCGCGTTTACGACGCTGACTTTATCAATCGTCGAATCAGGGCGTGCAAAATAAATGTATTCAAAAATGCAGCGGGCTGTATTTTCAGGCTTTGGGCAATGAGTACGGTCGGAGTGGATTATGCCGTCTTGCCCGATAGTTACAACCTCTCCCGGATCTATATCCCGAATGAAGGCGGCCCCGATGGTTTCGAGAGCACAAGTTTCGGAAGCGATAACGTAAGCGTTGTCCCGCTTGCCGATGACGAGTGGCTTGAACCCCAAAGGGTCTCGCACGCCAATCAACTTTCGTGGGCTGGCGAGCACGAGGGAATAAGCGCCTTTCAGTTTTTTCATCGCTTCGACGACTGCGGCTTCGACAGAGTCGGCGTTGACACGGGCGCGGGCAATATGGTAGGCAATGGTTTCTGAGTCGATGGTGGTCTGGAAAATCGCGCCGCCCTCGGATAGCTCGCGAATCAGTTCCGGCGTGTTGACGAGGTTGCCGTTGTGCGCCAGCATCAGCGTTCCCTTGATGTAACGTATGACGAGCGGCTGGGAATTTTCCGGCAACGAACCGCCTGCCGTCGAATAGCGTACATGGCCTACGCCGAGATTTCCCGAAAGACGCGCGAGACTGTCCTCTGTAAATACTTCATGCACAAGTCCCATATCTTTATGGCAAGCAACCTGCGCCTTTTGAGCGTTAGTGTTTGTGACCGCAATGCCGGCGCTCTCCTGTCCGCGATGCTGAAGTGCGTATAGACCGTAATAAATGGACGAAGCCACATCTTGTCCGTCCAGATCGTACATACCAAAAACGCCGCAGGCTTCCCCGATGCGCTCTTCTGCTCCAAAATCCACGCGAAAACTCCTTTCTATTTTATCGTTCCGTTTTCTTTCGCTTCGCAAAGAAGGTCCATTTTCATTTCATAGTAACTGGGACTCATATCAAGAAAATGGCGGTGCGGGTTTTCGAAACGCTGTTCTTCTTCCCAGATTTCCTCATAGAGTTGTTTTTTTACAAACGCTTGGATTTCCGACAGCGGCGTTTGCTGAGTAACGCGTTTTCCATTCTTGACGGCAAGTATTTGCAGTTCCTTTGCTGTGCAATTTTCGAAGCTGCGTTGTTTCCACGGTTGCTCCGGATCAATGTAACGGTAAGGCTTTGACAGGTCAAGGGTTTCGTTCCAGCCGGTTAAAAGATCAGCAATAGCCTGCCCGTTTTCGTCATAAATGCGGTAGACACGTTTTCGGCCGGGATTTGTGATTTTTTCGAAGGTTTCCGAAATCTTGATTTTCGGGATGCAGGCGCGTTTTTTGTTGACTTCGACCATTTTATATACAGCGCCGAAGACAGGATCGCTCTTTGCAGTAATCAGCCGTTCGCCGACGCCGAAGGAGTCGATGCAGCCGCCTTGCCGCAGAATTGAGGCAATCGTGTATTCGTCAAGACTGTTCGATACGATAATCTTGCAATCCTCAAGACCTGCTTCGTCCAGCATTTTGCGGACGCGTTTCGAGAGATACGCGAGGTCACCGGAATCAAGCCGCACACCTTTGAGACGCTTGCCTTTCGGTTCAAGGACTTCCTTCGCTGTACGAATGGCATTTGGCACGCCGGAGTGCAGAACGTCGAAAGTGTCAATCAAAAGCACTGTAGCGTCTGGATATTTTTCCGCATATTTTCGGAATGCAGTGTATTCGTCATCGTAATACATAACCCAACTATGTGCCATTGTGCCGCTGACCGGTAGATTAAAAAGCTGTCCGGCGAGCAAAGTTGCTGTTCCAACGGCACCGCCGATGACCGCTGCCCTGGCGCCATAAACCGCTGCGTCCATATTATGCGCCCGCCGCGCGCCGAAGTCCGAGACCGCGCGGCCTGCTGCCGATCGCACGATACGCTGGGTCTTCGTTGCAATCAAAGATTGATGATTGATCTGCGCAAGGATTGCTGTCTCGACGAGCTGCGCATCGATAGGCGGAGCAACCACGGTCAGGATTGGTTCGTTCGGGTACATGATTGTGCCTTCGGGAAATGCGTAAATGTCGCCGTGAAAACGATAGTTTGACAGATATTCGAGAAAGTCTTCCTTGAAGATTTCAAGACTGCGAAGATAGTCTATGTCCTCTGCCGAGAAGTGAAAGTTCTCTACATACTCCACAACTTGTTCAAGCCCTGCAAAGACGGCGAAGCCGCCGTTATCTGGATTGTTCCTGTAAAAAACATCAAAGGTTACCGATTCCGCCATCGCATCGTCGGAAAAGTAGCCTCCTGCCATGGTCAGCTCATAAAGATCCATAACCATACTGATATTGCGCGCGTCAAATTGAGACATTGTAGAAATCCTTCCTTTTAGTTATACAAGATATTGCATATACACTGCGTAGGCGAACAAAACAAGCGCCAAAGCAATCGCCGCAAAAATGCCGCGCCGGATCCATGTTTCTCGTGTCGGTGTCATCTCCATACGCCGCTGGGCATACATAAGGAGCAGCGCGATAAGCAGGAGGCTGTACATGCCCTTGTTTACCGTGTCGAAATAATTCCAGCCTGAGGCCAGCAAAAACATCGTTAGACATATGATGCCAACGAGCACGATGTTTTCCCAAGGCTTGTATACCCGTCCCTGCGGTTTTTCCTCCAGCGCTTCTTCCAATTCCTGTGCGGTCTGAATATTTTTCCGAATGCGTTTCGTTTGTCGTGCCAAAATGAATCCACCTTTCCTGCTTCCTTTATAGTGCGTAAACAAAAATATTATACCATATATTTCTATATCATAGCATAAATTCTGCAAGGCGGCGAAGAAAATTTTGATTGCGGGAGTTGCGGCACACTTGTATAATAAAATCGATAAGTCATTTGACAGTAGAAAGGACATGATGGTTTGCGTTTGCGGAGAAAACCGTGGATTGATACTGCAATTCACGACTTTGATGATTTTGTTTATTCGAAGGACAGACCAGCAACGGAGGCAGAACGCGGTCATTGGAAGGAAATTTTTGGACGCTCTGCGCCGCTCTATGTGGAGCTTGGCACTGGCAAGGGCGGTTTCATCAGCCAGATTGCGGCACGGGAGCCGGAGCATAGTTTTCTCGGAATCGAAGTGCAGCAAGATGTCCTCTATCGGGCGGCACAGCGGGTAAGCGAGGCGGATTTGAAAAACGTGCGGCTGCTTGTTTTCGATATTCATTCCCTTGAGGATATTCTCGCACCGGGGGAGGCAGATGGGATCTATATCAATTTCTGCGATCCGTGGCCGAAGGCGCGCCATGCGAAGCGTCGTTTGACGCACCGTGCTTTTTTGGAAAAATATCGTCACGTGTTGCGTCCTGGTGGCTTATTGTTTTTCAAGACAGACAATCCAGGCCTGTTTGCGTTTTCATTGGAGGAATTTGCGGCAGCGGGATTGAAAGCGGAGGATGTGTCCTATGATCTACATGCAGAGAACCCTCAGGATAACATTGAAACGGAGTACGAAAAAAAATTCAGCGAGTTTGGAGAGAAGATTCATCGTTGTGTTGTAAGATTTCCATGAGATATTTAGGGACTTGTTCGGCGTTTCCTTTATTGTTACATCGTTTGCCGCGGAAAAACTCGCGGCTTTTTTCTTTGTGCGGCAGGATTTTCGATTTGCATGAAGAATAACTATAAAGAAATCGTTTTGCTTGGGAAGGGGCGGCGCTTATGCAGACGATAAGGGAACGTACGGAGGATTTGGAATATCAGATTTTGTCACCGGACGCAGCAAAGAGCCGCGAGGCGAACCGGCAAAACGCAATAGATCTTTGCCCATTCCGTACCGCATATCAGAGAGATCGGGACAGGATTCTTCACTCGAAGTCGTTTCGTCGTATGAAGCACAAGACGCAAGTCTATATCATGTCGGGAGATCATTATCGCACGCGTATGACACACAGTCTGGAAGTTGCCCAGATTTCGCGAACGATTGCGCGAGGGCTTCGGCTGAACGAGGATCTTGTTGAGGCAATTGCCCTTGGTCACGATGTCGGTCATACGCCATTCGGGCATTCAGGCGAAGCGGCGATGGCGGAGTTTTGTGGCCATTTTGCACATAATGAGCAGAGTCTTCGCGTTGTCGATTTTTTGGAGCGCGAGGGCGCAGGGTTAAATTTGACGGATGATGTGCGAGATGGTATCGTGCACCATACGGGCAAAGAACGAGCAAAGACCTTGGAAGGGCGCATAGTTCACTATGCCGACCGTATCGCTTATCTTTGCCACGATTACGATGACAGTTTGCGTGCAGGGCTATTGAAGCCGAACGATTTGCCGCCGATGGTGGTGGATGCGCTGGGAGATGCGCATTCAGCGATGATTACAGGCTTCGTATCAGATATTATTACAACATCGGAAGGAACCCATGATATTTCCTTTTCTTCATCAATGCAGGATGTGATGAAGGTTTTTCGCACGTTCATGTTTGATCATATTTATCATTCGGAGGCTTTGGCGCGGGAGCGGGAGCAAGCCGTGTTTGTACTGCGTCAGCTTTATGCGTATTTTATCCGGCATATTGAGCGATTGCCAAGGGAATTTTTGAATCGTGAGGAGCGCTGGGGACGGCAGCAGACCGTTGTAGACTATGTGGCAGGGCTGACAGATGGGTATGCTGTACAGCTATTCCATGAAATCTTCGTGCCTCCGGTAGGAATGACAATGAAAGGACATATCGAATAAGGACAAAAATTTCTTTTTGTCGGCGAAAGGATTTTTCCAATTTGTATGGAATATAAACAGTCGAAAACTATTTTCCGAGGGTGGCGTTACCTATGAGAAGCGCGGAGATGGATGCGTTTGTGGCACGCGTACGTGACGCTTCGGATATTTTGAGTGTGGTGGCGTCCTATGTTCCCTTAAAGAAAAAAGGAAGGAATTATTGGGGATGTTGTCCCTTTCATTCGGAAAAAACGCCGTCGTTTTCTGTTGCGCCGGAGAAAGGCTTTTTTTATTGCTTCGGTTGCCATGCGGGCGGCAATGTTTTCAAGTTCATTTCAATGATTGAAAATATCAGTTATTTCGACGCTATCCGGGTGCAAGCAGAAAAGCTCGGCATTTCAATGCCGGATAGGGAAAAATCAAAGAAAGACATTGAGAAAGAAAGGAAAATTGTCGACCTTCAGCGAATGATGGAAATGGCGCAGGCCTTTTTTCATAATTGCCTAGTAAAGACGAGATATGGAACGGCAGGACTTCGATATTTCGCGGGACGCGGTATCGGTGCGGATGTTATCGAGGAATTCGGGTTGGGATTTGCGCCGGACGCGCCCGGGAAGCTTCGAGACGCGTTCAAAAAACGCGGTGTCAGCGAACAGCTGCTCATGGAAGCCGGGCTTGTCACAGAGCGGCCAAACGGTTTGTATGACAAATTCAGGAATCGCATAATGATTCCAATCGCGGACGATCGTGGACGCGTGGTCGGATTTGGCGGACGTGTTCTGGGAGATGGTCAACCGAAATATCTCAATTCTCCGGAGACTTTGCTTTTCAATAAAAGGCGATTGCTTTTTGGGTTGGATCGTGCCAAAAAAGCAATTCGCGAAGCGGGCAAAGTGATTCTTGTCGAAGGCTATATGGACGCGATTTCTCTTTCAGCAGCGGGAATCAAGAATGTGGCTGCTTCCTTGGGAACTGCTTTCACAGCAGAGCAGTGCAGGTTGCTTTTGCGTTATGCAGATGAGATTTGTTTCTGCTATGACAGTGACGAGGCAGGGCAACGGGCGACAATGCGCGCTCTTTCCATTGTACGCGCGACAGGTGCCCGGGCACAGGTGTTGATTGTCCCTGATGGGAAAGATCCGGACGAATTTGTTAGAAAACATGGCGCGGATGCTTTTCGGGAGTTATCGAAAGAGGCACGTTCGATTGGGGATTTTCATTTAGAATATGTGCAGCGAATCAATGATATAAGGACTTTAGATGGGAAAAACAAAGCGCTGAAGGCGCTTTTGCCCGTACTAAAAGAATCCAGCCCCGTCGAACAGAACGATTATATTCAACGACTCCGCAGCACTCTTGGTATTGACGAAGGCATTATCCGCCAAGAGATTGCGATGTATAGTGACGATGGTTTGAAGGCGGAGCATCGCCTTGGAACAAAAAGGCATTCGGTTTATATGGCGGACGATGCAGTTCGACAGGCGGGGCGCGCGTTGCTTCGCATGGCGTGGCATGATCCGGGCGTTGCGGTGATGGTCGTGGCGGAGCTCGGCAGCGAGCCGTTCCCGTATCGACTTCATGAAAAGCTTTTTCGATATATGGCTGAATGTGCGGAAACGAATGTTTTCCCGAGTGATGAAGCCATTGAAGAGACTCTTGGCGCAGAGGCGCAGGAAGAACTTTGCCATGCATTGACAGAGGATACACCGGAGGAAAAAGGTTCTTATGAAGTTTTTGTGCGTGTTCTCCTGCTCGCGCAATTGAAAAAAGCTTTTGAGGAACATCGTCTTCGGGCAGATGTGATGGAAAGAGAAGGAAATTCAAATTTCTTGCAGGAATTAACGAAAAGTCAGCGAATAAAACAGAAAATAGATGAGTTGAACCAACAAACTAAACTGAAAGAGACGAATGAATGAGCAGAGCATGGAAAATGAAACCGGCAGAAAAGAGAGTTTGGAAAGGAGGCGGCAGGTCATGACAGCAAAGAAAACGGCAAAAACGGATAGAAGCGAGCAAAAGGCAAAGGAACCGGTGAAAAAAGCGCAAACAAGTGAGCAGAAAAAGCGCAAGACGGCCGTTGTGCAGGATGCAGCCGAGAAGACGACAGAAAAGCAGTCAAAGTCGGCGAAGACGACTCTGCCGGTCTCGAAGCAGAAGAAGTCTGCAAAAACAACGACTTCAACGACGAAGAAAACTGAGACTTTGAAGAAAAAGGCTGATGATACGCTGACAGAAACCAAGAGGCAGGCGGCTGCGACCAAGAAGTCTGCAACGGCGGCGAAGACTGATGACAGCGGGGAGACGAAAACGAAGTCCGTGGCGAAACAAGGAAAAGGAGTGTCCAAGGACAAGAAAACGACGGAAGTAACACAT
This sequence comes from uncultured Selenomonadales bacterium, assembly GCA_947167825.1. Taxonomy (GTDB): domain Bacteria; phylum Bacillota; class Negativicutes; order Selenomonadales; family Selenomonadaceae; genus RUG12372. The sequence goes on from CAMVJN010000006.1 coordinate 27,489, forward strand.
CCGGAGAAGAAGAATACGAAGACGAAGGCACAAGAGGAGTCTGAGGCCCAAAAGACAAAGAGCCCGTCTAAAGCCCAAGAAACAAGGAAGGCGCAAAAGAAGGAGGATTTGTCCAAGAAGGTTGCAGTTTCCTCAAAAGAAGATAAAAAAGAAACAAAGATAAGGCAGGAATCAAAGAAAGACGAAAAAGAGAAGAAAGACAAAAAGAAAAACGTCGAAAGGGCTAAAGACGGAAAGAATTCGGACACGTCGGCGAAAGGAATATTGACCGAAGAAAAGGCCGCTGCAAAAGGGAATAAAAAGAAAAAAACACCGGAGCAACAAAAAGAAAAAGAGAATCCGGCCAATACGGCGTTGCTTTCAAAAGCAAACGAAAAGACAGATATTTCTTCCAAAGACTCTCCGAAGGATGCGGAGACTTCAAAGAAAAAGAAACGAACTCCCAAGACAACTGGAAAAGACAAGCTTAAGGACAAGCCGGAGGAGAAGCAGGAAGAGCCGCTGCAATCCGATGAGATTGAAGAAAGCGATGAGGAAGCTGGGAGCGGCGCAGTACGCTCTGTTTCAGAAGTGGCGCCCGAGTTGATCGCGCGTGGAAAAAAGAGCGGAAATTCTTTGACGTACGGCGAGGTTCTTGAAGCGTTCAACAATCAAGATCTTTCAGCGGAAACGATGGAAGAGCTTTATGAGGTTTTGGGCAAGCAGGGAATCGACATTGTCGATGAAACGGCTGATGCTGAAACTGATGGAAGCGAAAGCGTAATCGAGAAGACCGAAGAAGAAATCGATCTTACGATTCCTGAAGGCATCAGCATTGATGATCCCGTTCGTATGTATCTGAAGGAAATCGGCCGTGTGCCCCTTCTTACGGCGGAAGAGGAAATTATGCTTGCCAAACGCATGGAAGAGGGAGACGAGGAAGCACAAAAACGTCTCGCGGAAGCGAATCTTCGTCTTGTGGTCAGTATTGCCAAGCGGTATGTCGGGCGCGGCATGCTGTTCCTCGACTTGATTCAGGAAGGCAATCTAGGTCTTATCAAGGCCGTCGAGAAATTCGATTACAATAAGGGCTATAAGTTCAGCACTTATGCGACATGGTGGATTCGGCAGGCAATCACTCGTGCCATCGCAGACCAGGCGCGCACGATTCGCATTCCTGTCCATATGGTTGAGACGATCAACAAGCTCA
>CAMVJN010000007.1 GCA_947167825.1 uncultured Selenomonadales bacterium
CGGCAGCCGATATACGGCCCTTCGCCCTGCGCCGAGGAAAAAATCTCGATCAGATTTCCCTTCATTCTTACGTTTCCTCAAAATACCGTACCGCCGAATGCGCGGACTCCCAGACCAGCACCTCGGCGAGACGCACGCTCCCTTGCCGGAATATTTCGTGCGCCCCCAATGTCTGATATACATACTGAGCGATATTTTCCGCCGTCGGGTTTTTGCCGGAGAACGCCGGAAGCTCGTTCAGCCATTGGTGATCGAGCGTCTCCGCAACATCCTTCAACGCTTGGTTCAGCAATTTGAAATCGACAAGCATCCCCAAGGAATCCAATTCCTTCCCTTGCACCTTCGCCGCAATCGTCCAAGTGTGGCCGTGCAGGCGGTCGCATTTCCCCGGATATCCTTCCACGCGATGCGCCGCGTCAAACGTACATTTAACTTCCAATTCGAACACAAAAAACACGCTCCCAAAGCTTCATTATAAATACAATCACGCAAGAGTTTACCACTTTCTCCGAGCTTTGCCAAGAAGCACCTTTTGCAAAAAAATCTTGGCAGGATTGGACAAGGCGATAGTTTCGTGCTATAATTACATACGCTGATTGTTTGCGCTCGTAGTCCAGTGGATAGGACGTTAGCCTCCGGAGCTGAAAGCGTGGGTTCGACTCCCGCCGAGCGCACCATACTTCTAAAGCCTTGCGGTGATTGATTTCTCAATCGCCGCATTTTTATTTTTCTTTTTTTGACCGCATTTTGACCGCACAAAAAAACAAAGAAAAAAAGGCTGACTTCTCCGCTAGAAGTCAGCCTTTCCGCATATTTCGGCCCATAGTCACCGCGCAATAGCAACGCCAACGGCAACCGCGAACAGCGCTTCCCAAATATTTCTTTGCGTCCGGAGCCTTCCTTCAATTTTGTCCCGCTCTTTTTCGGACTGCTTGAATGATTCTCTGGCTTTCTGCAATTCTTGATTCGCTGTCTCCAATGATTTCCGCGCATTCTCCGCGTCGATCCTGCACTGCATCAATTCGCTCTTCAGCTTCGTCAATTCCGCTTTCGATGCTGTCAACGCGTTCAACGCTGCTGTCAATTCCTCGTTCGAGCCGTCCAAGATACTCCGAAGCGTTTCGTTGTTCTGCTCCAGTACGTTCAAGTGCTCTTGCAACGCCGTCAGCTCGTTCTCGCTGATTTGATACATCCGGCTCTCCGAGCAGCCACCAACAGACGCCCAGCACAACCATAAAGCCACAGACATAACAAAAAGCACACATGAGTTTTTCTTTCGCAGTCCTTTCGACGGCGCCTTGCCTTCGTAAAGGTAAATCTCGAAGGCGCGGGCGAATCGTTCCTGCTTCCACTCGCGAAGGAGCTGATCCAGCGTCTTCGTCGTGCCGTCTGGCATCTTGGCCACGCCGTTCTTTTGCGCTTCCTTGATGTACTTCTCGCGTTTGGCAAACTCCGCCGCCCACGGCGTATTCTTGTACTTCTCCGCGTCGCCGTCATGCCAGGCCGCCCACCCGTCCACAATGGCAAGATCGGCCTTCGAAGCCTCGTCGCCCTCCCGGGCCAACTCCTCCAGATCCATCAGGAAGATATGGCCGGTCTCGTGCAGGAAGGTCGATTCGTCGGCATTGGCGAAAAGCTCGACGAGCTTCGTGCCGTCCGCAAAGTTTTTCGTGTTGCCTTTGGTGCCCTGGCTGAAGGCTTCCGGATTTTGCCCATCAGAAAAGCCGCCCTGATTTTCAGAGCGGCTTTCGTTTGCCTTTACGCTATTCTGATTTTGTGGTATGCTTGGGTCAGCTCCTGTGTGCGCATCCGCGCTACGTGCATACGCCGCCGAGTTATCGGATTCGGTTTTCGTATGGTACACGGCAGGAGCTTTTCCTTTCGGCGTGTTTGGACTGCCGCCGAAAATCGGCTCTCCGTTCTCGTCCACAGCAATCGAAACACTGTTATCCTTGACATTGTTAAGCAACTTATGTAAAATAGACGTATAAAGAGCGATACCTCGCAGTACTCCGGACGGCTTTACGTCTGCATGCTGCGTACCGAGGGTATCGCTCCTTTTTTGTACCTCTTCCCTCGTCGTAACCTCATAGACATAAAGTCTGCGCTTATGCACGCCTTCTTTTGCCCGGCACAAAACGATATGCTCTGCGCCTTTGTAATTCGTACGATACGCGAAATAATGATACTTCACTCGCGGATTATCATAATCCGGGATAGTGTCAATGTATGCGGCGTTACGCATCCCCGGTACTAAACTTAATACTGCGTCAAGTTTCTTCTGCGGCGCTCTGTGCGATAACGAATCATGGATACTGTTTTTATCCACTGTCACGATTCCAACAGGAGTAACTATTTTTTGCTCGTCATGGTAAACATCGGTGAATATTTTTTCGGCCTGCTTATATACGTTTTCGCCTTCGTGCCACGAAATCAGATTCTCTTTCACTTCTATGGGAATCTGGCTTTCAAATTTCAAATGGGCTGCGGCTTTTTCCCAATCGCCGAACTCCGAATTGAACGTCGGCGTCCTCGCGGCAAGCCACTGGTCTTCCGTCAGGTTCGTCGGATTCCCGTTCGGCGCTTTCATCCATGCGTCTGTCCCTTGGTAATTCTCGCGGACGGCGCTTTTTTCGTTCTCGATTTCCCGCGCAGTTCTCTCGTCCACTTCATCACTCCCCCGACGATTATCCATATTTTCGCCGAGGTTGTCAATATTCTCGCCTGCAAACTGGTCAAAACTGTCAAGAGGAATCAATAATTTTCCGTCTCTCCCCTTGACACCCAGCAGCATATCCCTTATACTGATTTTAAGAGGTGTGTCACTATGCATGCGGTTCGCCCGCAGTCGCTGGTGATACGCCTCTTCTTTTTGTGCGTAATTGACTTCATACAAACTTACTGAATGCGGTGGAAGAATCACTTTCCCATTATAATTTTCTGCAGTAATGACAAGTGTTTGCACATTGTTTCCATTCCGCACAGGAACCATGATTCTAAAATATTCCTTGACGGCGTTCTTATGCTTTTGCGCGTCAGTCAAATTCTCCCCCGTGTATATTTCATCGTTTGGATTGATTTCAACTACAACAGCATTTGAAATAATCTCCTTCAAGTTAGTAAGAACTTTGTTTCTTGCCGTTCTGTTTTTTACACTATGTTTCGCCGAGTTTGCATGAACAATATGGTATTGTCCTACTCGTGTTTGCGGCAGACCTACCAAAGCATAAAAATCCGCCGTTGGTATTGTTTCGCGGCCACAAATTTCCTTAACATATTTTATGATTTCACTTGGAGATTTCCCTTCCAGCGAATCACTTATTTCGTTAAAATCAACGACGTTTACTTCTTCGTCCAAGTCAAGCCCCGGACGAAGCTGATTATATCCGCCGACCGCTCCGTTCTCTCCTCCCATCACGACCTTCAGCCGGTTCATGTAATCCTGCACCGTGAATTTTTCGCCCTTGGCCTGCTTGCGCTGCGCGAATACGTCGGCGTGCCTTGCCATGATCAGCGCGTTCACTCTCGCGGCGCGTCCTACTTTCCCGCCCATACCGAGAAGGGACGTGTTGATGTCCCGATAGAGCTTTCGTCGCCGCGCCGTAAGGCCTTATTATCGCGTTCTCCGCTTGGAGGAGCGCCAGCTGGTACTTGTCGATGTCCACGCGGCTCGCCACGTCCGGCGAGATTTCCCCGCCCGTGAATGCGGGCTGTATCGCGTAAAACGCACCCATATTGTTGCCTCCTTCCTCAATTTTGGGCATCAGAAAAGCCGCCCTGTTCAGAGCGGCTTGGCCGGTATTGCTTTTTTCTGTTTTTGTGATATACTTGAATCAAGAAAGATTCCCACCGCCAGCAGAATCCGGGCTGTCGGGCGTAGGTACAGACCGTGCGTAGACTTCTGTACTGTTGGAATCTTTTTTGTTTGGGTATTTCTGGAAGTTCGTTACAAGCCAAGTGCGTTTCACACCGTCAAACTCCAGCTTAACGACGGCAGTATAATCGCCGTAGACGAAATGCTTGCGATCATTATATCTGTCTTCCGCCTTGCCTTTTGCGATAACTTCGGGAATCATGCGAACGGCCTCTTCGCCATGCTTCGCAAGGATTTTCGCAATGCCATAACCTCCGGCGTATTTCTTGGCAGGATTCCCTTCCTCGCCGTACACAAAATCAATGTATCCGACTTCCTCGCGATACATAGCACCAACAACATCCCCATGCGTCCGAAGCACTTTCGAGATTGCTTCTATGCCGTTAGCGATATTCTCCTCAACGCTGACGGCTTTTTTGTTTTCCATCCCATCACATCCCAAGAAAATTATCGCCGTTTCCGCAGGGGTTGTCAACCGTCAAACTGAGCTGCAATGAACGTGTTGCCTCCTTCCTCTTTTCACACGTCCGAAGTATTCCGTCAGGCGCAGGCATTGATTTATTGCTCAAACCGTCGTAAAATTAAAGCGATTTCAATATTTAATAAGTTATTTCCATACGGAGAGGGGCTTTCAAATGGATAAATTCAACAAAATATGTTTAGGTATTGCAGTGCTATCTCTAATTTCAACTACATTTCTTGGTTTCATCACATGGCAACAGCAAAATTACATTGAGTCTTTGCATAAACTCACTGTAATACGATTGAAACATCCCCGAACCGGTGCTGTGTATGAGTATACATTGAGGTCTGTTTATAAGGATTTATCCGATTTAGACGACCGAATCAGCGACATGGAAAGCAATATAAGCAGTATAGAAGATACTACTTCCAAATTAGAAGATTCCCTCACTCCGTTTACTCCCCCAAATAACTACCATCAAAGGATTCGATAAGGGTGAACTGCTATGTTGATAAATATTTCATGGTTTATGTTAGCCGCAGTAATCTTGTTATTTATTGAAACAAAATACACATTATATAAAATGAACAAACTCGGAAAAGATATTCTTTTTTCATATCCTCCGCATTACAATGAAGATTCCTTGAACATTGGTTTTAATCACTACTTTTTATCAAATACAGGAATCTTTGTTGGCACTGCATATTGTTTTGAAAAAATAATGATTTTTTCCGCCTTACACTCCATCAGTATGTTTATCTGTATTGCTTTCGCTTTGCTCAACGCTTTTTTCTCTGTTTGGTCACTTTCTGCCGCTTTTGCTGTAGCAGCAATGTTTTTAATATTCATTTGCAATTTGAGTACAGAATTTCCTTTGCGAAATGACGCGCATAAAACTTTTCTACGAACATTATTAAACTTCAAAAGCAAATATCCTAATGATGATATTTGTAAAGAATTGGATATAGCACAAACCCAAATTATCAATCCAATGGCTGAACGTCTATTTTTCCTCCGCTCATCTGAAATAACTACTAATTATTTCAAACATCAAAAATCCACTCAAAACACTAATGCTGGCATAATAGAAAAGGGTAGTCAGACTAGTTATTCAACATCATCTACACAGCCACCTAGGCATAATGCTGCCGGAGAACCGCCTGAATCCCTTGATAAGAATACAATTCGATATGCTCTTTGGAAAATGTTTCTTCCTGAATGTGCCCCCAAATACAATGATATGCCGTTTTTTGCTCTTTATTTTATACTCCTAAAAAATCGTGAACAAACAGTTTCCTTTAATGGTTTTGAAATGTTCTTTTTCCATTTGTCTCTCAATGTGATAAAAGAAACGGATAAATCTAGTTTAGATAATTTTAATACAAGAAATCGACATTTCAAATTTTCTGACTATAACGAGGAAAGTGATAAGAAATATTATGAAAGCAGGAATTACACAACTGACAAAGAATTTTATAATGATATAAACTATAGTCCTGAAAATAGTTTTGATTTATCTAAATGCACTGACCAAGAAATTGAATACCTTAATAATGATGGAACATGGGAGGCTCTTATGAGCCGAGGACATATCCGTCATGCCATTCTTTCATATTTTGAAACACGAAAAAAATTACTCAATATGAAAATAGAAGATATAGAAAGTAATATTGAAAAAGATAGGGAGATTATTGCTCAAATAGAAATACAAGAAGAGAGCGAAGCCAATTCCATCTCCACCGCACATGATAGATTGATACAAAAAGCACCTAAAGGCACTATTATAGACATGAATTGGGATTCTGTATATAAATTAAGAGAAAAACGAATTGCATTGGAAACAGAAATTAAATTTTTATCTTCCTTTTATGAGAAAGTATGCCCATAGGTCAAACTCTTTCCTCACACTCCACGCCGCCCATTCGGGCGGCGTTTTCTTTTCGCCTTTGTCCGTAGCCGCCCGTCGGAAATTTCCCGCCGCAATTTCTCCACCGCTCGCGACTTGTAAACGCCCACCGCGTTTTCTCGGATATGCAGGAGCTTGCCAATTTCCCGAAGCGTCAAGCCGCCCTCGTAATAAAGCGACAAAATTTCCCTGTCCCGCTTTGCCAGCGACGAAAGGCGGGCGTGGAACGCCGCCGCGTCCTCCAACTTGCCGATTTCGTCCCGCTTGTCGGCAACGTCCTCGAAAAAATCTTCCTCGTTCCCGTCCTCGTCCTCTTTATCGAAAGGCAAAATTTCCCGCCGCCATCTGCGCCGCTCCCGAAGAAAGAACGTCCGCACACGCCCAAAAACGAAAGCCTTTGCAAAGCCCTCGAAGGGAACGCCCCGCGATTCGTCGAAGTTCGCCACCGCCCACAAAAAAGCAAGCGCGGCTTCCTGCGCCGCGTCCTCGCGCACGGCGCGAAGATGCGCTTGCCCCGCCGCCTTTTTTATCAGCGGGCGAAAAATGGCAAGCAATTCGTCCGCCGCGGTTTTGTCGCCGGATTGTGCGCGACGGACAAGAGAATGTATGGAGTAATGACATATTGTGCCCTCCTTTCCGTGCCATATTAGCACTTCGAGGCTGCAGCAACGCACCTATTATATCACGCGTCCCGAAAATTAAAAAGCCGCCCCGCGCTGCCCAATTCGCGAGACGGCCACCCCCCAAGAGAGGATCCTATGAACATTTCTATTATATATCCTCCTTGGCGGTTTTGTCTATGGAGGATTTTCTATGCCTGTTTACAAAGACGAAGCCCGCGGCACATGGTACACGCGCTTCTATTACACCGACTGGCAGGGCAAGCGCATCGAGACGACGAGGCGCGGCTTTGCCAAAAAGGGCGACGCCAAGAAATTCGAGGATGAATTCAAGCGCACCGCCGGACGGTCCCCGGAAATGACGCTGAAAAGCCTTTGCGACATTTACCTTGCCGACCTGAAGGCGCGCCGGAAGCCGACGACGGTCTACAGCGAGACCCGCATGATCGAGCGGTACATTCTTCCGTATCTCGGCGACCTGCCTGTCAACAAGATCACCGTCGCCACGGTCCGGGAATGGCAAAACACCATCCTTTCCCTGAAATCCATGTTCACCGGCAAGCCGCTTTCCTCGCATACGCATCGGAATATCAGCGTCTGCCTTTCTTCGCTTTTGAATTTCGCCGTGCGGTTCCACGGCCTCCCGTCCAATCCGTGCATCGTCGCGCGCAGCATCGGCAAGACGCGCGCCCATGTCGAGTTCTGGGAGCAGGACGAATTCGAGCGTTTCCTTGCCGCCGTCGACGACGAGGACGACAAGCTCTTTTTCTCCGTCCTCCTCTTCTCCGGGATGCGCGTCGGCGAATTCCTCGCCCTGGCGCCGGAGGATTTCGACTATGATGCAAACAAGATCCATATCAACAAAACATATAACTGGAAGCTGAAATATATCAGCTCGCCCAAGACGGAAACCAGCACCCGGACAATCGCCATGCCGAAGAAAATCATGGACGCGATCCGCCGCTTCATCGCCAAATATTACGAGCCGCCCGAGCGCGCCTTCATGGCCACGTCCCAGAAGATGCTTTTGACCCGTCTGGCAAAGTACGCCGCGATCGCTGGAGTGAAACGGATCCGCCTGCACGACCTCCGCCACTCCCACGCGAGTTTCCTGATCCACAACAACGTCCCGATCACGGCCATCTCCCAGCGCCTCGGCCACAAGAACCCGAAAATCACGCTGGAAGTCTACTCCCACGTATACGAAACAGCCGACACCCACATCGCGGAAATCCTGGAATCCGTGACCGCATTTTGACCGCACAATTTCCAAAAACATAAATTTTGGAGCAAAAATATAAAATGTAACGTCACGGAAACGCAGTAAAATCAACTAAGAAAAAATCAAGAAACACTCAAAAACAAGCGTGGGTTCGACTCCCGCCGAGCGCACCAAAAAAAATCGCCCTTGCAAATTGCTTTGCAAGGGCTTTTCTGTTTATCCAAGCTTTCCTCATACCGCAATGCGTGTACGGCTCTCCGACGGGAACAGGCGGGCGCAGAAGGAATCCGTAAGCCGTACCTCCACGCGATCCAACGCCGCTTCAAACATCTCAGCTTCCGCCCCCGACGTCAGCATCGTCAGTTTCTCAATGACGAACGATGCCGCGCGGCACGCACTGTCATCGACGGCAACCTCGGAGCCGTCCTTTCCGTAAGCGCGAACAGCCAACGGCCTGTTTTTCGGAAGCACGAGAAGCACATCGGCGCCTACACCGTTGCGGTCGGAAAGAAGAAGCGCAATCCCGCTTTTTTTCGGGCTACTCCCCCGCAGCTCGTCCCATACGATATAACGAACGCCGTCCAGCGTAATCTTTTCCAGTTCCCGCATTGCAATCGCCTCCGTCACCGCCGGCTCGCGCCGGGCAAGTATCTTTTCGTTTGCATGCACAGTATAGCAGGCAAGATATTGACGGTAAATAGCGTTTTTTGCGCTTTATATTGCAAATCGTGCTATAATAAAATAAATATGCTGGCGCCATAGCCAAATCGAGGTGGACAATATGCCGGAATATGAAAAAAAAGGGTACTTGGTGCAGGATTTCAAAGTGTTCCGCCTGGACAGCCCTATGCCTCGCCCGATTCCTTTTCATTATCATAATTTCCATAAAATCATTCTTTTCCTCGACGTGCACGGGGACTATATCATCGAGGGAACCTCGTATCCGTTGGGCGCGCAGGATATCGCGTTCGTGCGCGAGGGAGAGATTCATCGTCCGGCAATCGACGGAAAAAACCCCTATGAGCGCATCGTCATTTATGTGGCTCCGGGATTCCTTGCACGGGTATCGCGTCCGGGCGCGGATCTTTCCTCCTGCTTTCGGCGCGCGCCCGGCGAAGCGGGCGTAATGAGGCTCGCCTCCGGCCATTCCCATGAGCTTTTGGCGCAGATGGAAAAACTGGAAAAAACGGCGCGGAGCGATGGTTTCGCCAACAGTCTTTACACCGAAGCCCTTTTTGTCGAGTTCATGATCCTATTGCATCGTGCGCTTTTTTCCCACGAGCTCGGCACCGTAAAAAAAGCGGCGTCGGACGAAAAAATCCAGCCGCTGCTCGGCTATATCGCAAGCCATCTGGCTGGGGATCTTTCGGCGGACGCCCTGGCCCAGAAATCATATCTGAGCAAATATTATCTGATGCGCCGCTTCAAAGCGGCAACCGGATACAGCTTGCACCGTTACGTCACAATGAAGCGGCTGCTCCACGCGCGTTCGCTGCTGACCGAATCGCCGAACCGTGCAATCACGGAAATCAGTGCCGATTCCGGATTTTCCGACTACACGGCGTTCTTCCGCGCCTTCAAAACGCAGTTTTCCGTCACGCCGCAGGACTGGCGCAGACTTCACGCGGACAAATAAAATTATTTCTTGTCCAGTGCCTTCAAGATTTCTGCGGCATTATCAAGCCAGTGGCCCTCGTAAGTTTCGATGTCGCCGGCATCGCAGGCTGCGGCGAGCTTCGGGTCGATGGGAATATGGCCGAGCACGGGCAAATCGTATTTGGCCGCAACGGAAGGCAAATGGCTTTCGCCGAAAATGCGATGCTCTTTGCCGCAGTCCGGACAGCGGAAAGACGCCATATTCTCCAGCAAGCCGAGAATCGGGATATCCATCATCTTCGCCATATTGACAGCTTTTTCAACGATCATCAGCGCCAAATCCTGCGGCGAAGTCACGACGAGAATGCCGTCCACCGGCAGCGACTGGAATACAGTCAGCGGCACATCCCCCGTTCCCGGCGGCATATCGACGAAAAGATAATCCACTTCATTCCAAATGATATCCTGCCAAAACTGCTTGACAATACTGGCGATAATCGGCCCGCGCCAAAGCACCGGATCGGTGCTGTTCTGCAAGAGCAGATTCATCGACATGATCTGAATGCCTCCGTCACTGACAAGCGGATACGCGCCGGACTCCGAACCCCGGACGGCACCGCTGACGCCGAACAATTTCGGGATTGACGGTCCCGTGACGTCGGCGTCGAGAATGCCGACGGAATAACCGGCGTGGCTCATCGTGACGGCGGAAAGAGCCGTTACAAGGGATTTGCCAACGCCGCCCTTGCCGCTGACGACGGCAACGACATGCTTGACATTGCTGAGCTCGTGCGGCTTGACTTGCAGGCTCTGCGGCTCCTGCCGCTGGTCGCAGTCAACACCGCAGGCGTCGCAATTCTTATCGCAATTCGTTTCGCTCATAATAGGTTCCTCCTATATTATAATGGAAGTATCATATCATAAAACGACGGCAAATGACAAACCATTCCATCCAAATTGACAAACAGAAGATTGTCCATTACTATCATATTAGATATTTCGTTAAGAATCATTGCGGAGGCTGTTTGTGGATACAGACAACGTATATCGTCGGATAGAGTTTTTCTATCAAAGACGTAAGGAATTGAACAAGATTATACGAAAACAACGCATGGAGCGTTATTTTCGCGAATTGGCGTGGCAGGGAAAAAGCGATCTCCTGCTGCGGCGAATTTTCGGCGTCGTCTCTGTAATGCTGAAGTATATGCTGCGCCAAAAATTATATTATTTTTCACTCCTGACGCGGTATGATTACGTTGAGATTTTCTATTTGTATGCGTCCACAAGGCCCAAGCTCCGATTGATTGAAAAAAACGTCGAAATGTTTTTTGACTGCCTCGAACATTTTTTGCAGGCCATAGTCCCGAACGACTCCGAAGCGTTGAACTCACTATCGGAAGGCAACGAGATGTTCTATGAACCGGGCTTTTTTTCGATGCCCGAGCGTCATGAGTACGACGCGTTTTGCGATACATTGGAACACACAGAAGAAATCGACGAAGAAGCTTTGAATCATTTGAATGAAATACTGGATACCCTGATTGCCGACATGATCCGCTTTTTCCAGCGGTCAGAGCTTCGCCCCGATTTTTCCCGCGCGGTCGCGCTCTACGCCGGTCCGTACATCAAACCGGAAGAAGCGGACGAAAACTGGTGGATGGGATTCTGGGATTACTTTTTCTTCGATTACCACCGCAAAGCGGATGATTTGACACCTGCCTATTATTATCTCGTCCATGAGAAAGAACGGCTGTCGACAGAGGAAAGCTACGTCCTGCGCGACTTGATGCGGGCAAAACTGAAAATATTTTGCGTCAACCGTTTGGAAGAGGAGTTTGCCGTCTGCACCGATTTGCTGTCCGGTGAAACCTTTGATCTTCCATGCCCCGACGCGGCGTTTATTGAATGCAAGAACATGATTTTCTTCGGTCATATCCAACGGCGCGGTGTGATGCTCTTGAACTATATCACCGGACTGTCGGCAAGCAAGCGACTCCAGAGGCGGATCAAGGACGAGATCGTAAAACAATTTGAACGGTTCCAGGCGTACCAGATGCCCCATGCCACGATGGAGGATTTCCTCCTTCGCCATGCGGCGGCCGTGCGCCATACGGTGCAAATTTTGTCCGGCTTTGCCCAACTTCGGGTCGTCCCGGACGCCGACTGTCCGCCCGTCCCCCGCAAAACGCCGAACGCCGGACTTCTGGAGCCGGAAGAAGCCCGTCTGACGGAAACGGCAAAAAAACTTGGCTTCAGCGCCTACGCATTGCTCTTCGTAAAGCGGCTTTATGAGGATTACGTGGCAGCCACAAAAAAAAGAGGGACACCGGCGATACTCTCGGCAGTCCTGATCCTGATCGAGGGCGTCAACGGTACGGAATACGCCCCGTTGGAGAAAATCCTTTCGGCTTTCAATGTTGGGCAGGACGAAGCGCTCCAGGCCGCAAACGAAGCAGGTCTTGCCGTAAACTGCGTCGCGCTCGATCCAAGATATCTGGCGGAAGAGGGATACGTGCAGCTTTTGTATTTGACGTAACGGCATAAGGAGGAACGAATATGCGGTGTGAACGATGCGGAGCAGAGCTTACGGAGGAAGGGCGCTGCCCGGTTTGCGGCATGGACCATGCGAACGAAGGACATGTCCAAGTCCTGAGCAGGGCGGAACGAAATGCGTACACCGGCATCACGATAGAGGAAGGAATCAATGAGGACACGGGACGGGCAGACGTCCGTTTCGAACGAAAGAAAGGCAACAACTGGAACGGCTTTTCCTATATGACAAGCGGCGGCTCGTGGCAGGGAAAATTGACGCTGATTTTGTGCGTGGCGGCCATCCTGTTTTTCGTTTTCTTCATTGCGCTGCCCGTAGCTGTCGTGGCTGTAATTTTTAGTGTTATCTCATGGTTTTTGTACTGGCTGCTGCATTAGCCCGAACAAAACGACGCCTCAAACGTACGAAAAGGTTACGTTTGAGGCGTCTTTATCATTGACAGGGCAATCCAAGGCAACGCAAAACCGAAATATAATCCTCAGGAAGCGGCGCTTCGATAGTCAACGGTTCATGCGTGACCGGATGGATCAGGTCGAGACGATACGCGTGAAGCGCCTGCCTTGCAATCAAAGGCGACGGTTCGCCATAAAGGTCGTCGCCGAGAATCGGATGGCCGACGGCGGCGAGATGGACGCGGAGCTGATGCGTGCGTCCGGTAATCGGACGAAGCTCTACCAGCGAAACCGCGTCCGACGCCGAAATCACCCGGTACCGTGTAACGGCAGGCTTACCCGTTTCGTGTATTTCCTGCTCGATAAAGCTCGTTGGCTTTCGGCGGATAGGCAAATCAATCGTACCGTCGCCGTTTGGTAATTTCCCATGGACAACCGCAAGATATGTCCGATGGAAACGGGCACCGTCCTTCCCCGTCAGCAGCGACTGGATATGAGGCTGCTTGGCAATCAGTACCAATCCCGTCGTATTCCTGTCGAGCCGATGCGTCGGATGAAAGACGCAAGGCTCTTTTTTTGTTTGATAATAATAGGCCACCGCGTTCGCCAGCGTACCATGCTGTTCCTTCGCAATCGGATGCACAAGCATTTCCCGGGGCTTGTTGACAATGAGCAAATTCTCGTCCTCGTAGCGAAGATCGAGAGGGAGTTCTTCTGGCTCAATGGCGGTGGATTCAGGAATCTCACAGCGCAAAATATCTCCGCCGCGAATTTTTGCCAGCGTCGCGCGCAGGACAGGCTGCCCGTTGACGGAAAGCGATCCCTGGTGCTTGAGCCGACGCCAGAGATGCGTCGAAAGCCCCTGCCGTTTCAAAAAGGAGCGCACCGAAATTTCCTCGGCGCGCTCGTCTATTTTGTATTCGAGAATCATTCCGCTGCGTCCCCATCGCCGTGAACGCGCTCGATGAGCCGAAACGCGAGATTCAGGAGAATCGCAATCACAGTGGCCAACGCCATGCCACGCAGCGCGACGCCCGCCACCGTGACGCCCGCACCGGACACGCCGACGCCGAGCACGATCGCGGTCAAGATCAAATTCGTCGGCTGGTTGTAGTCAACCTTCTCATCGACGAAAATACGGACGCCGGACGCGGCTATTACGCCGAACAAAAGCAACGAAACGCCGCCCATGACCGGCGTGGGGATACTCTGGATCGCGGCGGCGAGCTTTCCGAAGCAAGACAGCAGGATCGCGCAAATGGCGGCGCCGCCGATGACCCATGTGCTGAAGACTTTCGTGATAGCCAGCACGCCGATATTCTCGCCGTAGGTCGTGTTCGGCGTCGAGCCGAAGCAGCCTGACAAAATCGTCGAGACGCCGTTTCCGAGAAGCGAACGGTCAAGCCCCGGATCCTTCGTCAGATCGCTGCCAACGATATTTCCCGTGACAATCAGATGCCCGACATGCTCAACAATGACCACCAACGCGGCGGGCACGATAATCAGGATAGCGTTGATATTGAATTCCGGCGTGTAGATGGTCGGCAGCGCGAACCAAGGCGCGGCGGCAATCGGAGCCCAGTCCACCAAGCCGGCGAAAGCGGCGATGATATAGCCGCCGATAACGCCGATCAGAATCGGCAAAATGGCCAGCAATCCCCGAAACGCCACCGAAGAAAAGACTGTAATCGCAAGCGTTAAAATCGAAACCATGATGGCGGACGGGTCGGGATTTTCCGCTGTCAGCCCCGCCATGCCAGCAGCCGTCGGCATCAGCTCCAGCCCTATGACGGCAACGATAGCTCCCATCGCGGCGGGCGGGAAAATATAGTTGATCCATTTCGTGCCGACAGCGCGGACGATAAGCGCCACAAGGCAAAAAATCGCGCCGACGACGATGAAGCCTCCCAGCGCCGCCTCGTAGCTGTACTGCGACAGCACGAGGAAAACCGGTGACAGGAACGCGAAGCTCGAACCGAGGTAGGCGGGAATCTTCCCTTTGCAGAGCGCCAAATAAATCAGCGTTCCGATACCGTTGAAAAGCAGCACCGTCGCCGGATTGACCTTGAACAGGATCGGCACCAGCACCGTCGAGCCGAACATCGCGAAAAGATGCTGGAGGCTCAGAGGAATCGTTTGCCCGATCGGAAGCCTTGCGTCGGGCGGAATGGATTTTTCGCGCATAAAAGAAAAACGCTCCTTCCAAATATATAATGGATGAAATATCCCCTGTCGCAGACACGGGCTTGCCGAAAAGCCTTGAAACGGTTCTCCGGCAAGCCCGAAATGCACAACGTATTTATTGATCCAATTTTTGCGCCAAAAGCTGGTTGACGAGCTGCGGGTTCGCCTTGCCGCGGGTCTGCTTCATGATCTGCCCGACCAGCGCGCCGATGGCTTTCTTGTTGCCCGACTTGTAATCGGCGACCGGCTTGGGATTCGCCGCAATCACACTGTCGACGATTGCCTCGATCTCCTTGGTGTCCGTGATCTGCACAAGCCCCTTGTCCTTGATGATCTTTTCCGGATCGTCGGGGGATTCCCACATGGTCTTGAAGACTTCCTTGCCGATCTTGGAGGAAATCGTGCCTTTTTCAATCAGTTGGATCATTTTGCCGAGGCGTTTCGCGTCCACCGGGGAATCCTTGATTTCCTTTCCTTCCGAATTCAAATTCTTCGACAAGTCGCCCATCATCCAGTTGGCCGCGAGCTTCGGGTCGGCGCCTTCCGCCACCACGGCGTCGAAATACTCCGCCATATCCCGCGACGAGGTGATGATGCCCGCATCATAGGAGGACAAGCCGAATTTTTCTTCCAGCCGTGCCTGCCGCGCGTCCGGCAGCTCCGGCAAGCCCTTCCGATAGGCCTCGATTTCCTCGTCCGTCGTGATGATCGGAACGAGGTCCGGCTCCGGCATATAGCGGTAGTCCTGCGCCGTTTCCTTCGTGCGCATTGAAAGTGTGACGCCCCGGTTCGGGTCCCATGTCCGCGTTTCCTGCACGATATGGCCGCCGTCCTCCAGGATTTCCTCCTGCCGCTCGATCTCGTAAGTCAACGCGTCCTCGACAGCTTTGAAGGAGTTGATGTTCTTCATCTCCGCCTTCGTACCCAGCTCCTTCGTCCCCGCCGGACGAAGCGAGATATTCAAATCGGCGCGGAGATTTCCCTCCTCCATGCGGCAATTCGAGACGTCAATATATTCAAGGATGGACTTGATTTTTTCCATGTAAGCCCGCGCTTCCTGCGGCGTCGACATATCCGGCTCGGACACGATTTCGATCAAAGGCACGCCGGTACGGTTGTAGTCCACGTTCGACGCTGCGGAGTCCTTGATGGTCGTTCCCGAATGAACAAGTTTCCCCGCGTCCTCTTCCATGTGAATGCGCGTAATACGGATCCGCTTCTTCCCCTGCTCGGTTTCGATATCCACATAGCCGTGCTCTGCAATCGGCAAATCGTACTGCGACGTCTGGAAATTTTTCGGAAGGTCGGGATAATAATAATTCTTCCGGTCGAACTTACTGAACTTGTTGATGGTGCAGTTCAGCGCGATGCCCGCCTTGATGGCGAACTCGACGACGCGCCGGTTGACGACGGGAAGCACCCCGGGAAGCCCGAGGCAAACCGGGCACACATGGGTATTCTGCTCGGCGCCGAAGGTCGTCGCGCAGCCGCAGAAAATTTTCGTGTTCGTTTTTAACTCGCTGTGAATTTCCAGTCCGATAACCGCCTCGTACTTCATGCTTTCACCTCCGCCATTTCCTTATGGAACGATTGGCTCTGCTCGTAGGTGTATGCCGTGCGCAAAACCGTCGCCTCGTCCAGCGGCTTCCCGATAATCTGGAGCCCGATCGGGAGCTTTTGGCTGCTGTAGCCGCAGGGAAGCGAAATGCCCGGAAGCCCCGCGAGATTCAGCGGCACGGTGTAAATATCCTGCAGATACATTTTCAGCGGATCGTTGGACATTTCCCCGATCTTGTAAGCCGGCGTCGGCGCCGTCGGCGTAACGATAACGTCCACCTGGCCGAACGCCTTGTCATAATCCTCCTTGATGAGCCGCCGCACTTTTAAGGCTTTCAAATAATAAGCGTCATAATATCCGGCAGACAGCGCGTAGTTTCCGATCAGGATCCGGCGCTTGACCTCCTCGCCGAACTTCTCGCTGCGCGTCTTCGTCATCATATCGACGACGTCGACGCCGTCCACCCGCGCACCGTAGCTCACGCCGTCGTAACGTTCGAGGTTCGTCGCGGCCTCCGCCGGGGCAATCAGGTAATAAACGGAAATCGCGTATTCGGTATGCGGCAGCGAGATTTCCTGCACATTCGCGCCAAGCGATTCCAGTTTCCGGATCGCGTCGCGCACAGCCGTCTCCACCTCGGCGTCCATGCCCTTGACGAAAAACTCCTTCGGGATGCCGATTTTCAATCCCTTAACGTCCTCCACAAGCGATATCGTATAATCGGGAACCTCGGAAGCGCTGGACGTCGAATCGTATTTGTCGTTTCCTGCGATTGTCTGCAACAGATGCGCACAGTCGGTCACGTCCCGCGTCAAAGGTCCAATCTGGTCCAGCGACGACGCGAAAGCCACCAGTCCGTACCGCGAAACGCGGCCATAAGTCGGCTTCATGCCGACGACGCCGCAGAACGAAGCGGGCTGGCGAATCGATCCGCCCGTGTCGGACCCCAGCGCCCAAATCGCGCTACCCGCAGCCACCGCCGCCGCACTGCCGCCGGAGCTCCCCCCCGGCACGCAATCCGCATTCCAGGGATTGTGTGTCGGATGGAACGCGGAATTTTCCGTGGAACCGCCCATCGCGAACTCGTCCATATTTGCCTTGCCGAGGATAACAGGCCGCTCCGCCTGCAATTTTTCCATAACCGTCGCGTTGTACGGCGGCACAAAATTCTCCAGCATCCTGGACGCACAGGTTGTCTTGACGCCCTTCGTGCAGATATTGTCCTTGATGGCGCCCGGAATTCCCTCAAAATAAGAAATCGCCTCTCCGGCGGCAATCTTCTTGTCGGCCTTCTCCGCTTCCTGCAGCGCTGTTTCCCGTGTCACGTCAATATACGCCTGAATCTTATTTTCCGTCTCGTCCAGTCGGGCGAGCACGTCCTTTGTCAGCTCGACAGACGATATTTCTTTTTTTGCAAGCAAATCATGCAGCTCATGGGCCGGCTTGTTATATAATCTCACGTTCTACCCTCCCAGACAGTCAATCTTCCAAAATTTTCGGCACCTTGAAATACCCGTCCTCTTTGAGCGGCGCGTTGGACAGAGCCAACTCGCGGTCCAGCGACGGGCGCACCTCATCCTCGCGGAAAACATTATGAATTGGCAGAACATGTGCCAGCGGTTCCACCTGATCAGTATCTACTTTCGACAGATTGTCCACATACTGCAAAAACGAATCCAGCTGCCGCAAATGCTTCTCCTTGTCCTGCTCGGGAACCTCCAAACGGGAAAGCACAGCGACCATTTCGAGATCCTCTTTTGATACCTTCGCCACAATACTCACCATCCTGTATTTTTTCTCACCGATTGGTAATTATATCACGGATACCGCGCCACAGCAATCGTGTTCCGTTTTTTCATGCAGTTGCTCTCGCAACCCATAAAGTACGATTAGCGGCTGCAAATGGTTCGGTCTTTTTTCATATTTTTTTCATGTTATGTTCGTTTGTTTCACGTGAAACATTTCCTCGTAAATCATTTTTATTCTACACAGATTTTTTTCCATACAAAAAACATTAAAAATACCCGTATTGTCGCGGTTAATATAAATTGTGAAAAAATTTTCAGGTTATGTTCTATTGTTTCACGTGAAACATTCTTTCGGATTTTTTGTTTCCTCTCGCCTCTTTTTGTTGCCCCAGTCACAGTTTTCTTGACGCAACCGTCGCTTCTGTGTTAGAATTTATTTGAATATAATTTTTATCGCAAAAGGAGGCGTCTACCATGTTCATGATATCCACGGCAGACGCACGCCCGTTCAAACAAACAAACGTGAACTTATATTCGATAATTATCGAACACCACGCGCTGCTTGTTTCGTGCGCACAAAATTTGTTTTTTAAGCACAAGGGGAAACTTCGCCCTTGTGCTTTTTCTTTACCAAAAAACAAACAAAGGAGTATCCGAAAAACATGATCAACCGCAAGAAACTGAAATGGGATTTCCAGGCCATGGCCGTGGGCAGGTTCGTTGACGACGAGCGCACTATCTGGTCGGAAAACACGAAGTCCTACGGCTCCGTCAAGGAATATATCGCCGACGCGGGCACGAAGCAGCTATACTATATACCGCTCTGCGAGGACCTTCGGGTCAAACCGGAGAATCTGAATGAATATCTGGAGCAGCATGACGGAGTCAAGGAAATGTGCTCGCTGATCAAAGTGCTTTTGGCGGTTCATTCCAATATCGCCATCAAGGGCTTCAAAAGGGCGAGGGACGCCGAGAATTTCCTTTCGCTCCTTGAGCAGCTTGACTACGAGGTTCCGCCGGACCCAGTGACCGAGTCCCTGATGACGGACATCCCTAAAGAAAACCTGAAGAAATGGACAAACCTGCGCCATCGTTCCTTGGTGGACTGGAATCCGCAGTAAAAATCACCTTGAAGGGGGTTCGCCCCTTCGAAGACAACTTTCATAGAAAAAGTTTCTTAAATATTACGGCAATAATACGGGGAGTTGGTTCTATGAGCGAAGCCGAGACCAAGTAATAATTATTAAGGAAGATTCATTGTAAGGAAGCAAGAAAGGATTGATGACTTATGACCATGACGGTCAAGAACAACCTCTCAGCACTCAACACGCTGAACCAACTGGACCGCAACCAGTCCGACCTCACGAAGCAGCTCCAGAAGCTCTCCTCGGGCATGAACATCAACAGCGCGAAGGACGATGCATCCGCTTATTCGATCAGCGAACGGATGCGTGCGCAGATTCGCGGTCTTGACCAGGACCTGAAGAATACGCAGAACGCCCGCGCGCTGATGAACACCGCCGAGGGCGCGGTACAGAGCACCATCGAGATCTTAAAGACCTTCAAGGACAAAGCTCTCGACGCGGCCAATGACACGAATACCGACACGGACCGCGCTACGATCCAGCGTGAGCTGGACCAGCTCATTTCCCAGATCGACGACAACGCCTATGTAACCTACAACGGAAAGATCCTCCTCGACGGCTCCATGGGCGGCAACATGGCCGCCGACGAGCAGGGAGTGATTATCGATTTCATGGGCTATCTGAACAACGCTCATCTTTCTGCACAAGAAGCTCTCGACGGGGCAATCAATTACGCCTCCGGCGGTCTCTTCCAAAACGAGGAAGATCTGAAAACAAAATTCCTCGCCGATATGTCGGGGGGTGGCGATTATTTCAACCTCTGCGGCATCAATCTCGATAACGAGGATACGGGTTCCATCACTGGCTCCGACGCGGGCGGAGAAAAAGCAAAAACTGCCGAGAGCATCGTGCCGGAAGAAGGGCTTCCTTACGGAGCTCCTCCGGAAGGCGGCAGTACGTCCACCATCAACGGCCTCACCGTCGAATGGCCTGATGCGTCGGGCGACAGTGCCGAAGCGAAAGCGAAAGCAGCCATAACTTCAGCCTTAAGTAGCCAATGGTTAAAAAACTGCATGGATTTAGTTACTGAATCCTACGAGCTAAATTTCATGGATCCAAACACTTCTGTTCGCAAAATGAACGTAGTTTTTGAGGATAAGGACAACGGCAGATTGGCTGCGGTAAGTCATGTCCCCGGCGCCAGTGGCGGGCGCGCTTCTTCGTTGACCTTGATTGTTAATCTGCATTACTATGGCAATATCGACAAAAACGATCCAAATGGCAAGCCTTTAGACGAGAGCGGAGATCCCACGTTGCAATCATATCTTGATCGCACCCTCGCTCATGAAATGACCCATGCGCTGATGGCGGCAAACATCGATCATTTTTCCGAAATGCCTCTTTATATCAAAGAAGGTACGGCGGAACTGGTACACGGTATTGATGATAATGGAAATGGCGGTCGAATGCCCACGATTAAAGCTCTTGCAAGTGATGCAGGCCGTGCACGGCTGGAAGCGGCATTGGCCGGCACTTCTCCCTCCGGCTCGGAAGACCCTTACGTTGCCGGCTATATGCTCCTGCGTTACATGGCGCATCAGGCCGCAAACGCCGAACCGGAAAAACGCTTGGTGTTCCAGATTGGCACCAAGGCGAACCAGGCCATCAAGGTCGGCCTTGCCGATATGCGTTCCGAAGCACTGGGACTGAAAAAGAACGGCAAGATTACCTGCCAGGTCACCACGCAAAAGAAAGCGACCTCCGCCCTGACGACCATCGACCGGGCGCTCACGAAAGCTATCAAGCAGCAGACCTCCATCGGCGCGGTGCAGAGCCGTCTCGAATTCACGACGGAAAACCTGACCATCGCCCACGAAAACGTCACAGCCTCCGAAAGCACGATCCGCGACGCCGACATGGCGAAAACGTTCACCGATTACACGAAGGCGAACGTACTGCTGCAAACGGCGCAGAGCATGCTGGCGCAGGCCAACCAAAACAGCAGCTCCGCACTGAGCTTGCTGCAATAAGACGCTAGTTTGAATGGCAACGCCCCCGAACTTCCGAAACCGGAAGCCCGGGGGCGTTGCTTTTCGTTTATCTATTTTTCACTTTCCCACCGGAGTAATCGGCGCGTATTTTTGCATCAGGCCCTTGACTCCTTGGTCGGGGAACGCAATCTTCAATACGGTCTCCTCGCCTTTCCCCTCCACGGATATGACTGTTCCGATTCCCCATTTGCCGTGCTTCGCCTTGTCGCCCGGCCTCCAGCGGACGCTCATATCCGGCCGGATCGTTTCGGATTTCCCGCTCGGCTTTGCAGGAGTTGACGGCGCTTTTTTCCGTTCCATTTCCTGCCATGCGTCAAAACCGGATTTGGCTTGCCCGAAAGGACTTGCATAACTCTTTTGCCGCTGCTCCTGCCGGGGGGCGTAAAAGTCATTCGCCTCGATTTCCCGCAGATACATTGGCGGGATTTCCGCGAGGAAGCGCGACGACGGAAACGAAGTAATATTCCCGTAAATCATTCGCTGCTTCGCGTGGGTCATGTAAAGCTTTTTCTGGGCCCGCGTGATGCCGACATAGCAGGCGCGGCGCTCCTCCTCCAGCTCCTCCGTATCCATCAGCGCACGGGAATGAGGGAAAATCCCTTCTTCCATGCCCGCCATGAACACGACGGGAAACTCCAGGCCCTTCGCCGCGTGCAGCGTCATCAGCGTGACGCGCTCGTCTTCCAGATCGGCGTTGTCGATATCGGAAATCAGGGCGATATGATTCAAGAATTCCTCCAATGTCGGGGTGTCGCTTGTCGATTCAAAGTCCTTGGCCACGCCGACAAATTCCCGCAGGTTTTCGATGCGCGCCTTGTTTTCCGGCTTGTCCTCCGCTTCCAGCTCGCGGATATAGCCCGTGGCATCCAAGATTTGCTCGACAAATTCCGACACAGGCACGGCGTCCATCTGCGCCAGCAAGTCGAACATCATCATCGCGAATGCTTCCAACGGCTTTTTCGTCCGCGCGGTGAGCCCCGGTATCTCATCCAACGCCTCGGGGCTCGATATCACGTCGAACAGGCTCATGTCCCGTTCCGCCGCATACGCGCCAAGCTTTGCCATGCTCGTATCCCCCAGCCCGCGCTTCGGCACGTTGATGATCCTGAGCAGGCTCAAGGTGTCCAACGGGTTGAAAATGACGTGCAGATAAGCGATGATATCCTTGATTTCCTTGCGGTCGTAAAATTTCAGGCCGCCCACCATCGTATAGGGAACGCCCAGCTTCATGAAGCCTTCCTCGATGGCGCGGGACTGCACGTTCGTCCGATACAGCACGGCGTAATCCCCATAGTTGTTCCCCGTCGCCCGAATCCGGCTCATGATCTCCCGCGCGATGTACGCAGCCTCGTCGCGCTCGTCCGCCGCGCAATACGAAACAATCGGTTCGCCCTCGGCATTCTGCGTCCAGAGTTTTTTCGGCTTGCGGTTTTGGTTGTTCTCGATGACGGCATTCGCGGCGGCCAGGATCATCTTCGTCGAGCGATAGTTTTGCTCCAGCCGGATCACTTCCGCGTCCGGATAGTCCTTCTCGAAGTCCAGGATGTTGCTGATGTCTGCGCCGCGCCAGCCGTAAATCGACTGGTCCGCGTCCCCGACGACACAGAGATTCCGATGGGCCGACGCCAAAAGCCTTGTGAGCTGGTATTGCGCCCCGTTCGTGTCCTGATATTCGTCCACAAGGATATACCGAAAACGCTTTCGGTATTTGTCCCGCACTTCCTCCTTCGTCTTCAGCAGCTCCACCGCGAGCATCAGCAGGTCGTCAAAGTCCAGCGCGTTGTTTTTATGGAGAACGCGCTGATATTCTATATAGATTTCGGCAATCTTCTTCCGATGAAAATTTTCCGCCTCCTGCATCAGCGCGTCCGGCGCCAGCGTCCGATTCTTGGCGTCGGAAATCGCCGCCTGCACTTGCGCGGGCGGATACTGCTTCTCGTCGAGATTCATCTCCTTCAGGCACTGCTTGACGACGGCCTTGGAGTCCGTGGCGTCATAGATGACGAAATTCTTGTTGTAACCGTCCAAAGCGTCAATCTCATAGCGCAGAAGCCGCGCACAGAACGAATGGAACGTGCTGAGCCATATTTCCTTCGCCGCGCTGCCGACAAGCCGATCCACGCGCTCCTTCATTTCCGCCGCAGCCTTGTTCGTGAATGTGATTGCAAGAATCCGGTACGGCTGCACGCCATGCGCCAAAAGATTGGCTATGCGGCAGGTCAACACCTTGGTTTTTCCGGAACCCGCGCCCGCCATGATCAAAAGCGGCCCCTCGAAATGCTCGGCAGCTTTCCGCTGCATCGGATTCAACTGATCCAAAATCGCGTCCAAAACAAATTTCTCCTTCTCTAAAGAAAAAGCCGCCCCACGCCAAGCATAGAGGCGGCCCATCCGGCAATATGATCACTTCTGCAAAAGCTTTACCGCTTCCGTCAGCGGCGGTATGATCTGCTTCTTGCGTGACATGACGCCGGGAAGGTAGATCGAGTCTCCCGACGCGTCCTTCATGAACGCCTGCCCGATCAACGTCTTCGGCGAGCCCACATAAAGGAGCTCCGTACTCTCCTGCAGGATATCCGTCACCATCAGCAGGCACATATCGAAATTGTCCGTCGCGCAAATGGCCTGCATGCTCTCCAAAAGTTCCGGCTTCATCTTCATGGCCTCTTCGGTATCCATGACGGAAATCTGGCTGACCAAAACCCGGTAATCGCCGATCTGGAATTCCTTCATATCGTTTTTCGCGATTTCCGCCGGCTTCATGTCGCTGATGCTGGCGCCCGCCTTCAGAAGCTCCATGCCATATTCCCGGATCTGAACGCCGGCGATTCCCGCCAACCGT
The DNA here is from genome assembly GCA_947167825.1 of uncultured Selenomonadales bacterium. Lineage (GTDB taxonomy): Bacteria > Bacillota > Negativicutes > Selenomonadales > Selenomonadaceae > RUG12372. The sequence goes on from CAMVJN010000007.1 coordinate 24,093, forward strand.
TCCGCGGTGATCTTGTCATAACCCGTGCAAGTCGGCGACTTGAAAAGCACCGTGTCGGAAATAATAGCCGAGAGCAGAAGTCCCGCAACTTCCCTGGAAATCTCGATCTCCTTCTGCCAGTACATATTGGCGACAATCGTGGCCGTGCAGCCGACAGGCTCCTCGCGGATATAAATCGGCTCGCCCGTCTGCATGCCGCCGAGACGGTGATGGTCGACAATCTCGACAATCTTCGCCGACTCGATGCCCTCCACCGCCTGTCCGCGCTCGTTGTGATCGACGAGAATGACACGCTCGGGATCGGGAAGCATCAGCTTGTCGCGGCTGACGATGCCGACGAGACGCTCGTTGTCGACGACCGGATAATTGCGGAATTTCGACGACTCGATCGTGCCCCGGATATCGCTCAAACGCTGATGGGACTGGAACGCCGTCAATTTCTTCTGCATGATATGGCCGACCGGGATGCTCTGGTTGATCAGGCGCGCCGCCGTGAAAGTATCCAGCGGCGTGCGGACGATCATCGCATGGGTACGGCGCGCGTCCTGCTTGACGATTTCCGGGATATTGCCGCTGTTCGTGACAATCAGGCAGGCGATATTGTGCAGCAGGCATTCCTGCATCGAAGCGTATTGTCCCTCGCCGACGAGCACGACGTCGCCTTGGGAGACCCATTTCTTGATGGTCGTCTTGCTGCCCGCCGCGATATGGACCTTGCCCTTGACGCGGGCCGTTTCGTCGCTGTCGACGACAATCTCGCCTTCGATGATGTCGACAATCGCTTTCAGGGAAACGGCGGATTCCCCGAGATCCTGCATATTCAGTTCTTCAAAATACCGCTGCGCCAAATCGCTCACGGTGACGATGCCCACCATGCGGCCCTCGCCGTCCGTGACCGGAACGGAACGAAGATTGTTTTCCTGCAAGACGCGGCCAAGATAGCGCAGATTGTCCGTGTCCTTGACGACCGCCTGGCATTCCAGCATGATGTCCTTGACGCGGGGGTACAGATCCACGATCAGCTTCGGCGCGTCGACCTTGAAATAATCGAGCGCGTACTGCGTCTCCGGATTAACCTGCCCCGCGCGCGCCGCAATCGCGTCCTCCCCCAATGCCCGCTTCAGCGCAGCATAGGCAATCGCGGAACAGATGGAATCCGTATCAGGATTACGGTGTCCGATGACATATACAGGCTTCGCAGTTCCCATGATGTCCTCCCCTTGCATTGATTGCAAATAATCCGGCAACAACACAATTATTCTCTAATAAAACTATTATAGCATAACCCGAAAAAGTATCAACATTCTTTTATCTGCCGCCTCAGCGCAGCTTTTTTCCCGTGCCGTGCTCCCAAAGCTCGCGCAGCACTTCCGAGACTTTCATCGTCGACAGGTCGGGCGTGTCGATCACATATTGCAGCATATCGGCAATTTCCTCGGGATCCGCGTGGCGGAACGTCGCTCGCCCGTCAAGGTCTTCCAGGGTTTCCAACAGCTCATCGGCAATATCCGCCATGTCCTCGCGGCAGTAATACCATTCGATAATGGGCCGGTAATCGTCCCGGTACCCTGAAACGTCGCGCAAAACCTGAATCTCGTCGTTTGGCAGAAGATCCCCGTTGGATACCAAATCATTCAGTTCGGAAATCAGTTCGCGATACCGATACGGATTTTTTTTCATCGGACGCCCTCCCCGCTTGGCGAAAATATGCTACAATCAAACAAAAAAAGGAGCTTTTACAATGATTCGCCACGCATCTGCCATTTCCCTGCCGAATATCCGATTGGATTTTGCCCAAAAATCATTTTCCGAGGAATATTTGCTTGTCGCCGGCGGCCGTGCGCCTGCCGCTTCATGGCTGCTCGAGGCAGCTTCCGAACGCACACTGTATAGCATCGACCGCGGTACCGACGCGTGCCGGGCGGCGGGAATAGTCCCCTCGCTCTATATCGGCGACAGCGACAGTGTCAGCCCTGAAACACTGGAATGGATGAAAAATTCCCGTATCGAGGCAAAACGCTTCCCCACGGAAAAAGACAAGACGGATACGCAGCTTGCCCTCGACCTGTTAACTGAAAAACAGGACGCCTTCGTGATTCTTTCCGGCGGGTTCGGCGGACGACTCGACCACGCATTCAGTCTCTTGTACTCATTCGTCGGAACAAATCTGCACGGCTGCATCGCGGACGACCGTGAATTTCTGTTGATCCTTCGGGACGGAGACGACGCATTGCTCCGACTGTCCAAAATTCCCAAAAGCATTTCACTGTTCCCGCTGTCTCCCGTTTGCAGCGGCGTGACAATACAGGGTGTGCATTGGCCGCTGACCGAAGCAACGCTGCGGCAAACTGAACCATATGCGGTCAGCAATCGGCTCGCCGACGGCAACCGCTCCATCCAAGCCAAAAACGGCAAAGGAACCCTCGCCCTTTATCTTTGCTGGGACGAATCCTCGCTGTAACGCTGCCGGAAAGCCTCATAAAGTACAATCGCCGCCGACGTGGCCACGTTCAGGGATTCCGCCCGGCCAACCATCGGAATATAAATAGGCTCGGCTTCGTCCAGCATTTCACTGGAGATACCGTTCCCCTCGTTGCCGAAAACGACAGCGGACGCTCTGCGATAATCCTTGGCGAAATAAGGCGCCGCCTCTTGATCCAATAGCGCCGCATAGCAGGAAATCCCCTGCTCCCTCATAAACGCCGCCCATTCCTTGGCGGCCACATGCGCAACAATCGGCAAATGGAAAAGAGAGCCCATCGACGAACGCACTGCTTTGTCCGAAAAAAGATCGACGGTTCCCTCCATCACAATGACGCCGGAACATCCTGCGGCGTCGGCAGTGCGGATAATCGTTCCGGCATTGCCGGGATCCTGGACCCGATCCAAAATGACAAACAGCGAATCTTTCCTCGCAACAAGTCCCGAAAGAGAACTGTGCACCGCCTTCATGACCAGCAAGACGCCTTGAGGCGATTCCGTCGCCGAAGCTTTTTTGTAGACGTTTGGCGGTACGATAAAAATCGGGCAGCCTTTAGTCTCCAGCGCGTCGATGATTTTCCGCACGCGCTCTCCGGCGAGCGCGGATTCCGTTGCGATGCAAAAACGAAGCGGCCAGCCAGAGGCCGCAGCCATTTCCGCCAATCGCACGCCTTCCGCGACGAATTCCCCGCACCGCTCCCGATTTTTTCGCTGATGCAGGGAAGCCGCCCATTTGATTTTCGCGTTCGACGCGCTCTCGATTCGTTCCATGCCGTTTCCTTCCACTTACAGAAAAAGCTCCCTTTTCAGGGAGCTTTTTGATTTTACAGCTGCTCTTTCGCGACCTTGACCAGCTCGGCGAACGCGTTCATATCGCTGACCGCGAGATCGGCCAGCATCTTCCGGTTGACCTCGACGCCGGCTTTCGTCAGCCCGCAGATGAGGCGGCTGTACGAGA
>CAMVJN010000008.1 GCA_947167825.1 uncultured Selenomonadales bacterium
TTTTGAAATTTTTTTGCTTTCCCCTATTGACTTTTTATTTGCAGGCTTGAGGGGAGGGTCCCGCCGCAGGCGGGGTGTGAGGTGGCTGATAACGTGACGCTTGTATTTATGTTTAACTTGTGCAACACCTCATCCGTCAGGCCTGCGGCCTGCCACCTTCCCCTCGAGTAGGGGAAGGCAAGGAGGGTAGTTGCTGTTTGGCGGATGAGGTTTTTACCGCCAGGCCAACATCAAGCGTTAAATGCTGTAAACCTCACCCACCGCTAACGCGGTCCCCCCTCCCCATCGGGGAGGGCTCGGAGTGGTGGCGCCGCCATCTTGCCTTTCCCTCTTTGGTTGCTTTCTCTTTCATCGAATTTTTTCTTTTGGCAGGAACTTTTTTCTTTTTGGTCGAATATTGAAACGGTATCATAACGATAGATGACCAATCTTTTGGAAATGAGTGAGTTTATGCTGTTTTTCGATTGTGTCGACGTCTGTTTTGTTTCGATGCCTGTTTCTGATATTTCTATGCCTTCTATGGCGCTTTCCCTTATGAAGTCTTTTCTGACGAGGGCCGGGATTTCTTCTGTTGTCGATTATGAGCATTTGCAGTACGCTTATCGGCAGGGGCCGGAGGTTTATCAGCTGGCTTCTTTTGCCAGCAGCGATCTCCTTGTGGGGGAGATGATTTTCGCCCGGGCGGCGCACGGCGGGAATACGCTCCGTTCGCTTTCCGATTATATCCGATGGGCGCAGGACGTCCGCATTCCGCAGAGCGGCGCTTCGCCCAGGGATGTGCAGGTCGCCCGGACCAGGTGGCTCGAGAAGCTCGCCGGTTGGCAAACGGAGGCGGCGGATTATATCGAGGAGGCCGCCGCCCGCGTGCTGGCTTTTCATCCGAGGATCGTGGCTTTCGTTTCGATGTTCCAGCAGACGAATGCGAATATCGCTTTGGCCCGCCGGCTGAAACGGGAGCCGAATCCGCCGATTATCGTGGTGGGCGGGGCGAACTGCATGGGCGATCTCGGCGCGGCGCTGATCGAGCATATCGAGGCTTACGATTATGTGTTTATCGGCGAGGCGGACGAGATTTTCGCGGACGTCTGCGGGCGGCTTTTGAAGGACGGGGAGATTCCCCCCGGGGAGTTGCCTTACGGGGTGATGTCCCGCCGTTCGCCGCGGCCTGAAACGGTCATGCACCGTGTCACGAAGAGCGTGGAGGATTTGCCGATTCCCGATTTCGACGATTTTTTCCACACGTTCCACAGTATTTTCCCCGACGAGGACAATATCCGTTTCATGGTGGAGGGTTCCCGGGGATGCTGGTGGGGACGGAACAAGCCCTGCACGTTCTGCGGGCTGAACGGCCCGGCGCGGAATTACCGCGAGAAGACGACGGAACGCCTCGCGGACGAGATCGAGGTTTTGTCGAAGCGTTATCCGGAGGCGAAAAGCTGCGTGTTCACCGACAGTATCCTGAGCCACACGCAGATGAAGGAGCTGCCCGCGGCGATCAGGGCGCGGAATATCAAGCTGCAGTTCTTTACCGAGATCAAGGCGAATATCACCGAGGCGGATGTGCGCGCTCTTTCGGAGGCCGGTTTTGTCCAGCTCCAGCCGGGGCTGGAGAGCCTCCAGGACGATGTGCTGAAGCTCATGAACAAGGGCTGCCGGGCCATCCGGCAGATCGAGACGCTGAAAAGCTGCCGGGCTTACAAGATGATGCTGGCCTGGAATCTGCTCTGCGGCTTCCCGGGGGAGAAGGAGGCGTATTTCTCCGAGATGGCGGAGCTTTTGCCGAAGGTCATGCATCTGGCGTCGCCGAACCAGGTCGCGCATATCGTTTTCCAGCGGTACGGCGAGTATACGGAGAATCCCGAGAAGTACGGGCTGCGTCTGCGCCCCGCCCGCAGTTATGATTTCGTTTACGCGGACAGGGCGTTCATCGATCGGTCGGCGTATATTTTCGAGCCGGAGGATGAAAAGGAGCTTCCGGCTTACCGGAATATCTCTGAAAAGGGCGAGGGCTACCGCAAGCTGAAAGCGCTTGTGAACCAATGGATCATGGAGCGCAGCAGCCCGCAGCGGCTCGATATGGAGGACACGGGGAACGCAGTCGATATTTACGATATGCGGACTATCGCCAGGCACACCGTTTACCATCTGGAGGGCGTCCGGGCCGATATTTACCGCGTCTGCCGGGCCGTGCGGCAGGAGGAGCCGCTGCTCGGGGAGCTGGGGGCGAAATACGGCGAGGCGGAAATTAGGGAGGCGCTGGCGTGGCTCTGCAAGGAGAACCTGATGGTGCATATCGGCCATGAGTATCTGGCGCTGGCCGTGGATATGCACGCGAGGAAGTAAAAAAAATATTTTCTTCCGGCAGGAACTTTGTTTGTCCTGGTCGAATAAAAAAAGGTATCATTATGGTAGGAAACCAATCTTCAAGAAATGAGTGAGCACATGAATCCTTCCGAACAAGTCGACGTGTGCCTTGTATGCGTGCCTTTCACGGACGTGGCGATCCCTTCGATGTCGCTGAGTCTTTTCAAGTCCGCGCTCTCGGCACGAAAGATCAAGAGCTGCGTCGACTATGAGAATATGCATTTCGCGAAGAAGCTCGGGCTCAAGGCGTGCAGGCAGATCGCGATGACGAATATCTCGCTGATGACCGGCGAGATCATTTTCAGCCGGCTGGCGCACGGAACGACGAAGCGCTCGCTGCCCGAATATATCGAATGGCTGTTCAGATGCCGTCTGCCGCTGATGATGCAGCGGATCGATGTGGAGAAGCCGAAAAAGCTGTATTTTGAGCTGCTCACCAAATTCCAGAAGCAGGCCGAGGAATTCCTGGAGGAAGCGGCCGCCCGTGTGCTCGCGCGAAATCCGAAGATCGTCGCGGTGTGCTCGATGTTCCAGCAGAACAACGCGGCTATCGCGCTTATGCGCCGCATCAAGGAGAAGCGCCCGGATATCATCACGATGGTCGGCGGAGCGAACTGCATGGGCAGCGCCGGCGTCGCGCTGCTGAAATACATCGAGGCCTTCGATTACGTCTTTTTCGGCGAGTCGGACGAGACTTTCCCGCCCCTGTGCGAGAAGATCCTCGCCACCGGCAAGAAAGTCCCGGCGTCGGAGCTGCCCTTCGGCGTCCTGGGGCGCGATTCCGCCATCCCATCCGCCCCGATCCACCGCGTGACAGAGAACCTCGAGGCGGTACCATACCCGGATTTCGACGATTTCGTGGAGACATACCGCGCGCTTGACCTGCCCGACGGCGAGATGCAGATCATGATCGAGGGCTCCCGGGGCTGCTGGTGGGGCGAGAAGCACCCCTGCAAGTTCTGCGGGCTCAACGGCCCGTCCCGCGCATACAGGCAGAAGACCTCCGCGCATTTAGCGGACGAGATCGCCTTCCTGGAGAAACGGTATTCGGACGTCAAATATTGCCTGTTCACCGACAATATCATGAGCTACGAGCAAATGAAGGCCCTGCCGCCGCTGATGAAGGAAAAGTGCGCGAACCGGATACAGCTTTTCGTCGAAACGAAATCGAACGTCACCGAGAACGATATAGCCCGCCTTCGCGGCGCGAATTTCATAAAGCTCCAGCCGGGCATAGAGAGTCTTCAGGACGACCTGCTCCGGGTGATGAACAAGGGCTGCCGCGCGATCCGGCAGGTGGAGATGCTGAAGCATTCCAGAAAGCACAAGATGGATCTCACCTGGAATCTGCTCTGCGGCTTTCCCGGCGAAAAGGAGGAGTATTTCAGCGAGCTGGCGGCGCTTCTGCCGAAGATCACGCATCTGCCCCCGCCGAACGGGTTCAACAATATCATTTTCCAGAAGCACAGCGAATACACGGAGCATCAGGAAAAGTACGGACTGGACCTGCGTCCGACAGAGGGCTACGATTTCGTGAGCCCGGCGAACGACGATTATATCGCCGGCATCGCGTATAATTTCGAGCCGAAGGACAAGGACGCCCGCACGCTCTATTACGATCACGTCCGGCGCGGCCAGGCGTACAAGGACATGATTCGGCTGGTCAACGAATGGATGATCGGCAGGGAGGACCCCGACCGTCTTGAGATGGAGCGTACGGCAAACGGCGTGGAGGTTTACGATTTGCGGCGCTCGTATATCACCTCGACGGGGCGGCGGCCGCGCTCATGACAGCCTGCCGCGCCACCCGGAAGAAGGAAGGGCTTTACCGGGAGGCGGCCGGGAAGTTCAGCACGCAGGAGATCGACGGCGCGCTGAAGTATCTCGAAGATGAGAATCTCATACTGCATATAGGCGACGAATATCTGACGCTCGCGATCGAGCGCTGATATCCCCGCGGGAAAGGACGTTAACCGATGGACGATATAAAAAAGGTCGTAGCGCAAGGCTTCGACGATAAGGAATATATACACGAACTGGGCCACGCAAAGCGCGTGCTCGAGCTCTGCACCATGGAGCCGGGATTCCAGGAAAAATTCACCGCCGACCCCGAGGGCGCCTTCAGGGAATACCATATCGACGCCGACCCGAAGTCGATGAAAATCCTCGCGATCAAGGAGGAGGCGGAAAAGGTGCGGCAGACCCCCTTCGAGGAATTGCCGCGCACCGTGCGCCGTTACCGGGCATTCATGAATGAGAAGTTCGCCGGCCGCGACGCCATGGCGAAGAAGGAGTGCGTGCCTTCGCATCCGGCATTCAAGGCGTGGCGCGGCCGTCAGGTGAGCCGCTGCTGGGCGGAGCTCGGGGTGAGGAACAGCGCCATCGTCCACGCGCCGATCATGTACGAGCTGAACCTCGGATGCTCGGTGGGCTGCCCGTTCTGCGGCGTGGCCGCCGGAAAGCTGCAGAAGGTATTTCGCTATACGGAGGAAAACGCGGCGCTCTGGAAGGACGTGCTCGGGATAACGAAGGAGATCGTCGGCTCGGCCGGGGGAAGCGGCATCTGCTATTACGCGACGGAGCCGCTGGACAATCCCGAATACGAGGAGTTCACATACGATTATTTCGACGTGTTCGGCATCATGCCGCAGATAACCACCGCGACCGCCACGCGCAATATACAGCGCACGAAGAATTATCTGAAGGAGTCGGACAAGCGGTATCTCCGGGTGAATCGTTTCTCCGTGCTGAGTCTCGATATGCTGCACAAAATCCACGCGGAGTTCACGCCGGAGGAGCTGCTGTACGTCGAGCTCCTGCCGCAGTTCCCGGAGGCGCCTTCCTGCCACTTTTCAAACGCGGGGCGCGCGCGGGAATTCGACAGCAAGTCCGTCGACTCCAACGATCAGGGCGGGACTATCTCCTGCATCTCGGGCTTTGTCGTGAATATGGCGGAGAGCACGATCCGCCTTGTGACGCCCTGCCGGTCCTCGGACGAGTTCCCCACAGGAGAACGGCTCATCGCCAAGCGTCATTTCGGGACGGCGGAGGAATATCGCCGGACGCTGGCCGGTCTCATCGAGGAGTTCATGCCCGAAAGCCTGCCGAAGGATCAGCCGCTGCGTCTCCGCAACGGGATCCATTTCGAGGCGACGGAGGAGGGCATCCAGTTTTACCGGGACGAGGGCTTCAAGCTGAAATTCAGCGGCAACGACGACATCCCCGCCAAGCAGTATCAGGATGTGCTCGCGAAGCTCAAGAAAGGCGGCAGCGCATACGATATAGCGGGCGAGCTCCTCGAGGAACTCGACATGGAGCCCGCGAATACATTCTTCATCCTGAAAAAATTCGAGCAGGCCGGACTGTTCCTGGAGCCTTACGAATGAGGAGGCGCGGACACCGGGAAGTTTTTTAGGCGCGGCTCCTTTTAGCCGTATCTATCCATAAATTATCTATGAAAGGCGGATGAAACTATGACAGAGAAAGACACTCGCGTGAAGTACGGTGAGCTCGTCCAGAAAGCATGGGACGACGAGGAATTCAAGAAGAAATTCGTGGAAGACCCGGAAGCCGCCCTCGCCGAGGCCGGGCTTCCCGTCGAGGAGGGCGTGACCTACAAGGTCATCGAGGCGCCCAAGGGCGTCCAGTATCTCGTACTCCCGGCGGAGAAGGTGAAGGAACCGATCCAGGCGATGATGAAAGGCCTTCTCGCAAAGGCCGAGCAAGGCGACGAAATCATCCCGAAGGACGTGGAAGTCCGCATCGTGCAGAACACGGACGATATCCGCTATCTGATCCTCCCTCCTTCGCCGAAGACGCTTTCAAAGGCGGAGCTGGGCGCCGTGGCCGGCGGCGACTCGGGACTCCCGGCAGCGGTATGTCCGGGCGTGACAGTCGTCACTTACGAACCGACGGGAATCGTCGTGTATGACCCTGACCCGACGCCCACTGCGGTTGTGATGCCGGGAACCGTAACTACCATCGTCGTCGTCCTGATTTGATCACGGCGGGCTGACGGATGAGGCTGAAAGGCCCAGCGGTGAGAACAGCTCATCCGTCGTCAATTCACCGGGATTCGCTGATTTCGATATAATGAATCCGAATGGGCCGGGCTATTCCCCCGGGGATCGTTTGGCCCGGCCCATTTCGGATCGTTGTATATATTATTTTTTGAAAGGAAGGAATGTAAAATGCCGGAACAAAAGAACAACGCCGTACTTTACGGTGAGATCATCTCCAAATGCTGGGAAGACGAGGCGTACAAGAAGCGCTTCAAGGAGGACCCTGAATCCGTCCTCACCGAGGCGGGCGTGAAAATCGAGGAGGGCGTGACCTACAAGGTCATCGAGGCGCCGAAGCTCATCCAGTACGTCGTACTGCCGGCGGAGGACTCGACCAAGGTCGTGCAGGCGCTGACAAAGCGCATCCTGAACAAGGCCGACCAGGGCGGCACGTTCCTTCCCGAAGGCGCGGAGCTTCGCGTCATCCAGGACACCGAGGATATCCGCCATATCATCCTGCCGGCTTCCCCGAAGACCCTCACGAAAGCCGAGCTCGGCATAGTCGCCGGCGGAGATTACACAGCTACTGCGACAAACGTCGTTGCGCAGGCGGAAGCCGTAGCGCAAGCCGTCGAGGCTGTCGAGGTAGCGTCCACGGCTGTCAACGTGGTCGAAGCGGGAGTAGCGGCGGTAGCCGGAGCAGCAGCATTCGTCGCAGTCGGCGTGTTCCTCATCTGATTGTCAGACAGCGGCGTTTGGGGGTGGCTCTCCACCCTTCAAATGCCGCTTTTTTTCGGGAGGACTCATACAAATCATTCGACACAGCTGGTCATGCGTGATAAAATTTTAGGGAACCACTGAATAAGTCCCTCCGCGCCCCTGTCGTGTCTTTTTCCGCCTGTCGTTGTCAAATCCCTCTCGACGTAGCGATGCTACGACTTCGAGGGCTTTTCCTAGACAGTCGAAAAAATCCCTCGACAGATGCACGAATTGACTTAATCAGTGTTTCCCTAGATACATATCGAGGAGCATAAGAACGGCAGGAGGCAAATCCGTGGATGCGCAAAAATATCTGAAAATGGCCATTGTCGGCGTCATCTGCATCGTCATTTCCGTCGTGACCTACGGCATTTATATCAATGACGCCAGCCGCCGCCATATCGAGAAGATGGAGGCGGCGCAATATACGACGCTGCCCGTGGCGCACGTCGGCTACCGGGACTTCCACGCCTTCGCCGACGACATCAATTTCACCGTGCGCGCGCCCTGGACAATCGACATCCCCGCGCAGTACGAGGGCGTGCTGGACGAAGTCCGCGTCCAGAAGAGCCAGCGCGTGGAAGAGGGCGAGGTCCTGGCCACGATGACCAACACCGACATCCTGGCGCAGACCGCTTCGGCGGAGGCGGATATCGAGGCGGCGCGGGCGCAGTTCATCAACGCGGAACAGACCGTGAACCGCTATAAGTATCTGGTCGAGCACAACGCCATTTCCAGACAGGAATACGACAGCGCCGTGGCCCAGCGGGACGCCGCCCGGGCCCAGATGGAGAGCCGCATGGCCAAGCGCGACCTGATGCTCTCCGAGCAGAGCAAGATGACGATCACCGCGCCGCGCGGCGCGAATATCATACAGGTCTACCGCGAGTCGGGCAGATACGTCCGCGCCGGCGAACCGATTTTCATGCTGTCGGACCTCCACAATCTGATGGGGCGTTCCGTGGTTCCCCATGTCTTATTCCAGCAGCTTCTGTCGGTCGGGGACCGGTTCATCATGGAAATCCAGCCCCACCGGCTGACGAACAAGGCGTACCCTTTCGGCGAGACGTCGCTGCCGAAAACGACGCTGAAGCTCAATCAGTTTTATATGAGCATTACCTCGGTCGTGCCGGACCCAGACGCCGACACCGATTTCCACGAGGTGACATGGCACGTGGAAAATCCCACGGGCATCCTGGAGCCGACCTATTACGACAGCGTGAGGATCATGTCTAAAAATACGATCCGCAAGCTGGCGGTCCCGGACAAGGCCGTCCACAAGGACGCGAAGACAGGGAACCATTATGTCTACACTTTAAGCGACGAGTCCCGCCTCGTGCGGCGGGAAATCACCTGCGGCATCAAGGGCGACGGTCTGACGGAAATCGTCTCCGGGCTGTCCGAGGGTGAGCCGGTGGTGGTGGCCGATCCTTCGGTCTACACCGAGGGAATGAAAGTGGGAGCGAAGGAATATGAGTTCTAGCCAGATTTTCCAGCAGAAGGCGCTGGACAAGCTGAAGCGGCCGGAAAAAGCCGGCGCGCTTTTTTCCATCACGACCTCCACGGGCTGGATTGCGCTGGCCGCGGTGGGCATCGCATTGTTCTCGGTGCTTGTATGGGCCTTTTTTGGCGTGATGGCGGAGCAGGTGGTCGGCTACGGCGTCATCACCGACGACAGCGGCGTCGCCAACATTTCCCCCATCAGCAGCGGGCGCATCGTGGAGATGCGTTACCAGACCGGTGATGTAGTCAAGAAGGGCGACGTGGTGGCAGTCATCGAGCAGACGCAGCTGGAGCAGCAGGTCTATCTGAACGCCGAGCAGGCGCACACCGCCACCAGCTACGACGATATGCGCGCGCGTACGGCCCAGCTCGCTTCGGCCAAGGAAGAGCTGCAGCACCAGGGACAGGTCATCAGTCCCTACGACGGCGTCGTTACGTCCCAGCGCATGCGGGAAGGTCAAATCGTGCAGGCGGGAGCGCCGATCTACGACGTGGACGTGACGGAGTCCCATGACATGGTCGGCATCGTCTTCGTGCCCGCACTGACGGGCAACAAGCTGAAGCCCGGCTCGGTGATCCAAATCTCCCCCGGCGCCATCGATTCGTCGCTGTACGGCTCGCTGGTCGGCAAGGTCATCGAGCTTTCGCCGTACCCGGTGAACAGCGACCGCGTGGTCTACTGGACGGGCAACAAGGAGTTCGCGAACTGGATCATACAGAAGTGCGGCGGCGCCATCATGGAAGTCCGGGTCGAGCTGACCCGGGACAACGACACGAAGTCCGGCTATCTCTGGACGACGCTGCTGGGCCCGAAAGAGGAAATCCAGGAGGGCATGACCTGCACAGCCACGGCCATCGTGGACAGGAAGTCCCCGTTCGCCTATGCGTTCGACAAGATGGGGCAATGGCTGAGGACGGACTGATATGGGCAACAAATTGAAATCGCTTTGGGATCGCCTGCCGGATTTCGATTCCTTCATCCACGGCAGGAAGCGGAAAAAGACCCCCGTTGTCCTGCAAATGGAAGCGGCGGAGTGCGGCGCGGCGTCCCTCGGCATTATCCTGGGCTATTACAAAAAATATATGCCTCTGGAACAGCTTCGCGAGCTTTGCGGCGTCAGCCGCAACGGCAGCAACGCGAGCAACGTGATGGCGGCGGCGGAAACCCTCGGCATGAAAGCGGAGGGCTTTTCCTATGCGCCGGAGGAACTGAAAAAGCTGATCCCGCCGTTCATCATCCATTGGGAGTTCCATCATTTCCTCGTCTTCGAGGGCTACGACGAAAAAACCGGCGAAGTCTTCCTGAACGACCCGGGTGTGGGCCATCGTTCGGTCACCTGGGACGTATTCGAGGAAAGCTTCACCGGCGTCACGATCATATTGCGTCCCGACGAAGGCTTCGTCCCGGACGGCGAACCGGAAAGCGTCTGGATGACGCTGCTTTCCGATATCCTGGAGGACCGCCGCGCGCTCGCCTTCATCCTCGGCGTCGGCCTTTGCCTGTCCCTGGTCAATCTCGGCGTACCGCTGATCTCCCAGACCTTCCTTGACGACGTGCTGACCTACAATCACAGGAACTGGCTTTTCGACGTGCTGCTGGCGCTGGTCATCGCGCTGGTGCTGACGCTGACGCTGACCTTCCTGCGGTCCTGGTGCCTGCTCCGATGGCAGGGGCAAATGACGATCCATGATTCCTCCTCGTTCCTCGCCTATGTGCTGAAGCTTCCCATCGCGTTCTTCCAGACGCGCTATTCGGGCGAGATCGCGTCCCGCGTACAGTTCCACGAATCCATCGCGAATTTTGTCACGGGAAATCTCGCCACCACGGTGCTGGATATCGGAATCGCCATATTCTATCTTTTCCTGCTAGTGCTTTACAATGTGAAGCTGACCGTCATCGGCGTCGTCTTCACCGCTCTCAATCTTTTCGTGACTTACGCCAGCTACCAGTGGCTGAAGGAGCAGCGCATGAAGCTCACGCAGGAGCAGGGCAAGCTTTACGGCATCAGCGTCTCCGGCATTGCCACCATCGAGACGCTAAAGGCCAACGGCAACGAGGAAGATTTCTTCGTCAAATGGGCCGACGCCAACGCGCGCTTTTTGACGTTGAGCCAAAAACAGGAATATTACAGCCAGTTCATCAATTTCGTCCCGGCGGCCCTCGGCGGCGTTAACGGCGCCGTCGTCATGGCGGAGGGCGGCTTCTCGATCATGGACGGCCTGATGTCCGTCGGTATCTTCGTCGCGTTCCAAAACCTGATGCCCAATTTCCAGGCGCCGGTCAACCGCATCACCTCCATGTCGCAGGACATCCAGCAGGCCAGCTCCCAGATGATGAAAATCAACGACGTCTACCGCTACCCCCTCGACGAGGAAAAAGAGCTGACCGAGGACGTCATGAAGAACCTGCCGCCGAAGCTCACGGGCCGGCTGGAGCTGCAGAAGGTGAATTTCGGCTATTCCCACACGCTGCCGACGCTGATCAAGAAGCTGAACCTGAAGCTGGAGCCGGGGCGCCGCGTCGCCATCGTCGGCAAGAGCGGCAGCGGCAAGTCCACGCTGGCAAAGCTGGTGTCCGGTCTCTATCAGCCCTGGTCCGGGGAAATCCTCTTCGACGGCGTCTCGTCGAAGGATATTCCCCGCGAAGTCTTCGCCCAGTCCGTGGCCGTGGTCGAGCAGGAAATCTTCCTGCTGGAAGGAACGGTGGCCGAGAATATCGCGCTGTTCAACCCGAACATTCCCAGAAGGGACATCATCCAGGCGGCAAAGGACGCCATGATTCACGAGGACATCTCGCTGATGCGCGGCGGCTACGACGCCATGCTGGAGGAAGGCGGCTACAACCTGTCCGGCGGCCAGCGGCAGCGCATGGAAATCGCGAGAGCGCTGGCGGCGAACCCGTCGCTGTTGATCCTAGACGAAGCCACCAGCGCCCTCGACCCGATCACCGAGCAGGAAATCATGAAAAACGTGCGGCGACGCGGCTGCGCCTGCTTCATCGTAGCCCACCGCCTCTCGACCATCCGCGACTGCGACGAGATCATCGTACTGCAAAAAGGCCGCGTAGTGCAGCGCGGCACCCATGAGACGCTGATGGAAGAGGACGGGTACTACAAGAAACTGATTCAGAGCTATTAAGGAAACACCGAACAAGTCCCGCCGCGCCCCTGCCGGGTCTTTTTCCGTCATGCCGCGTCAAAGTTGCTTTCGACGTAGCGATGCTACGCCTTCAAGCACTTTTCCTTGCCTGACGAAAAAATCCCTCGACAGGGTCACGACTTGACTTATTCGTCGTTTCCATTGATTTTTCTCCTAATCGTAAACTTTCTCCTAAAATGTGGTATAATTTAGGAGAAAATATCAGATATAGGAGAACGGCTGATGAGAAATTTTGATTACAGCAAATACAAAACTTGCCGCTGGGATAATGAAATCCTGAATTATCTTGCCCGGATACACGAATACAAAGGAAAACAGGATCTCTTTCTGCAGCAGAAGCCTTTGGAACTGGAAAAGCTGGTGGAAGTCGCAAAGGTGCAGTCCATCGAATCTTCCAATCGGATCGAAGGCATCGTGACGACGAGCACCAGGCTCGGACAGCTTGCGAAAGAAAAAACGACGCCGCGAAACCGGAACGAGAAAGAAATTGCCGGTTATCGCGACGTCCTGCGAACGGTGCATGAGAATTACGAATTCATTCCCGTCACCGAAAAGGTCATCCTACAGCTTCACAGGGATCTGATGCAATACGCCGATACGGGAAACGGCGGCCGATATAAAACGGCGCAGAATTATCTGCGGGAAACAAGACCGGACGGCACGGAATTTATTCGCTTTACGCCGGTGCCGCCCTATGAGACCGAGCCGTGCGTCCGCGCCGTTTGCGAAAATTACCGCCGCATAGCCGAAGACTCGTCGGTGGATTCCCTGCTCGTCATTCCCGTATTCCTGCACGACTTCCTCTGCATCCATCCCTTCGACGACGGCAACGGAAGAATGAGCCGGCTGCTGACGTTGCTGCTGCTGTACCGGGCCGGATATATGGCGGGAAAATATATCAGCATCGAGAAGCATATCGAAAAAACAAAGGACGCGTATTACGACGCGCTGGCAGAAGCATCCGCCGGTTGGCACGAGGAAAAAGACGATCCGACGCCCTTCGTCAAATATATGCTCGGCGTCGTGCTTGCCTGTTACCGGGAATTCGAGACCCGCATGGAGCTGATCAGCGGCAATACGAAAATCACGGAAACAGGCAAAGGAAAGAAAAAGCTCGTCACGGCAAAAAGCAGCGCCTACGACATCGTAAAGGCTTCCGTGGACGGCAGGATCGGCAAATTCACCAAACGGGAACTCGCCGAAATCTGCCCCAGCATCAGCGAAAAATCCGTGGAGGCGTCGCTGAAACGGCTCGTTGACGAGGGATATGTGAAAAAATATGGGGTTGGGAAGAATACGTTTTACGCAAAGGCGTAGGAAACTGATTCAGGGTTACAAAAAAGTTCACGAAATCTTGCCTTCCCCTCTGGGGAAGGTGGCAGCCCGCAGGGCTGACGGATGAGGTTTTGCAACCGCCAAGCCAACGTCAATCGTAAAATGCCGTAAACCTCACCCACCGCTAACGCGGTCCCCCGTCCGGGGAGTCCACTGGACTCCCGCGCAAAGCGCCCCCATAGGGGAGGGCAAGGAGATACACATTTTTGTCAAACAAGAAGGTTTCACTATGACGACGACGAACGCTAAAATCGGCGAATGGATTGAACTGAACGACGGCGGGCACAATGTGCTGGAGATCGTTTCCGGCAGGGTTGAGCTTTACGTCGTCTACAAGTCTGTCCGCCGCGTTTTCCTCTGGGAGGAGGAAACGGGGGACTTCCTGTATGGGATTCCGGCGCACATCAACGCGCCGGAGCTTTGCCTCGTCGCCATCGCCACCGAGGAAACGACGCTGCGCTCGATACCGCTGGAGGAATTTCGGACATCGGAAAGCGCCTTGCGGGTCGACGCCCTGGAAGACGCGCTGACTTCGTTTTTCCACCGCCCCGATCGTCACCTGCTGCCTCGGGTCTGCCGTGAGATCTTGCCGGGCGAAAAGGAATCGCTGCCCGCCGGAACACGGCTTGCCGCGTCGAAAGGACGGCCCCTCGCCTGGCTGGAGCTTCCGAGAGAAGCGCTGAAGCAAGACGCCTCTGTGCGCTTTCTGGGCGAAAGCAACATTCTGCTGCTCCCCGCCACGGAAACCGTCGCTCTCGAAACGGACGCGGAGGTCGCCGCGCTTTCCACGGAAGCAGTCATCGACCGCTTCGCGGTGAATATTTTCCCGCTGGCGCTCGCCGCGGAAATCAAGCGCTTCTGCAGCGCCTATCTCGAATTTTTCCGCGCCGAGGAAACCCGCGCCGGGGAAAACCTCTCGGAATTTGCCCGGACCAAGGAGCTCCTGGTCGCCAATTCCTACAGCGAGCTCCTGCGGAACCTGATTCCCAATCTGCCTTTCGTCAGCCGCGCCGAGGACAAGAACCAGCCGCCGGCGATTCACGCCCTGCGCGAGATCGGAGAATATTTCGGCATTCCCCGCAGCCGCTTCCGTCTGCCCGAAGAGGCCGCGCACCTAACCGATACTCGGGAGATCCTGCGGACGGTCGGCAGCCAGGAGCTCCACTCCCGCGAGGTCGAGCTTTTCCCCGACTGGTACAAGCAGGACATCGGCCCGCTCCTGGTTACCCGAGACGGCAAGCCTTACGCAGCTTTGCCCGCGGCGCCCGACCGCTACGAGCGGATCGACCACGAAACAGGAAACCGAATCGCCATTGACGAAGCGGAGGCCTCTTCCTTCGATTCCCGGGCTTTCTGCTTCACGCAAAGCATGCCGGAGGATGTGGATTCCCTCTGGAAATGGTTCAAATGGACGACGCGGCTCTGCTGGGAACGCGACTACTGGCTGCTCTTATTCTGCTGCGTTATCGCGGGTCTGATTCCCGTGGTCACGCCGCTCGTCACCCAGACCATCTTCAGCGACATCATCCCGACTTACGATAAAAGAGCGCTGCTGCTCGTCGTGCAGGTCATGTTCGTGACTTCGATTTCCGGCGCGCTGATTTCTCTCGTGCGCAGCCTGACCGTGATGCGTCTCAAGAATCATGTGCGGGTGACGGCGGAATCGGCGCTTTGGATCAAGCTCCTGTCGCTGCCCGCCGCCTTTTTCCGAAGATTCCAGATCGGCGACCTGGCGCTTCGGATGCAGGGCGTCGCCCTCCTGTCCCATCAGCTTTCCTCCACCGTCGCCAACGGCGTCTTCAACGGCATCTTCTGTTTCTGGAACCTGCTCGTCATGTTTTATTACAGCCCGAAGATGTCAATCCTCGCAGTCTTTATCTGGGGCATCTTTTTCGTGCTCTCGATGATCCTCTCCTGGCGCAAGGTCGGCTTCCAGCGGGAAAAAGCCGACGCCTCCGGCCGTGTGTCGGGCCAGCTTCTCCAGCTGATCACGGGGCTGAACAAATTCCGCCTGCGGGCCGCCGAGGAACGCGCATTCTACCTCTGGACCCAGCGCTTCGGCGACGAATGGAAATGGAACCGCAAATCCCGCTGGCAGGATACCTGGATCGGCCTTATCATGTCGGCCCAGCCCATCGTGCTGAATTTCTGCATATTCTATTATGCGATGTCGCTGCTTGACGATTCCCAGACTTCCGGCATCGCGTTCATGACCACCGCCCAATTTTTGAGCTTCAACTCCGCGATGGGCAGCTTCGGCAGCGCCCTTTCCGGCCTCCGAAGCGGCATCGTGAGCATTTGGGGCGTCATGCCGTCGCTGGAGCGCATCCTGCCCATCCTAAAAGAAAAGAGCGAAGTCTCGGAGAGCAAGCTGCCCGCGGGAGAGCTGACCGGCGAGATCGAGGCGGCGGAAATCGGATTCCGCTACAAGCCCGACGCGCCTTTGGTCTTAAAAAATATCAACATTTCCATCCGTCCCGGCACCTTCCTTGCTATCGTCGGCAGCTCCGGCAGCGGCAAATCCACGCTGCTCCGCGTGCTGCTCGGCCTTGAGAAGCCGGAAAGCGGCGCTGTGCTTTACGACGGCATGGACATCTCGGAGCTGGACGTCTCGTCGCTGCGCCGCCAGATCGGCGTTGTCATGCAGCACGGGCAGCTGATGGAGGGCAGCATCTTCTCGAATATCGTCGGCTCCCTGCCGCTGACGATGGACGATGCATGGGAGGTGGCCCGGCTCGTCGGCCTCGAAGCCGACATCAAGGACCTGCCGATGGGCATGCACACCATCGTCAACGAGGGCGGCACCACCTTCTCCGGCGGCCAGCGGCAGCGGCTGCTGATCGCCCGCTCCCTCGTCCATCATCCGCGAATCATCGTTTTCGACGAGGCCACCAGTTCCCTGGACAACGAGACGCAGGCCATCGTCTCAAAGACGCTGGAAGCCATGCGTTCCACCAGAATCGTGGTCGCCCATCGTCTCTCCACGATTGAGAACGCCGACCGTATCCTGGTCATGGAGCGGGGCGAGATCGTCGAGGACGGGACGTACAGCGAGCTGATGGAGAAAAAAGGACTGTTCGCCGAGCTGGCCGCGAGGCAGATCGCGTAGATCTTTTCATATTTCTTTCATATTATGTTCGTTTGTTTCACGCTAAACATTTTGGAGCAAATTTTTCTCTTCGCATATCGCAATTTTATAGCAAAAGCCCGTGAAATCCCTTTGATTTCACGGGCTTTTGCATTCTTCGTTTATTGCAATCTCTTATGACACGGAACCATTCATTTATGCTTTCGTCGATTATGCGCCTTGTAATAGGCGGTTTTTTCCTGATACATAGCCTGATCGGCCCGACGAAAGACGTCCTGGTATGTCGCGTCCTCCCCGGCGCCGAAAACCGCGGCTCCTTTGGAAACGGAAAGCTGGGAGTTGTACGGCCTTTCCTTTTTATTTTTTGACGTTATCATTTCTTCCAAATCCCGGAAATATCTCTGTACGTCCGGCTGCGGTATGCCTTCGAGAATGGCGACAAATTCATCCCCGCCGATCCGGTAGAGGATTTCTTTCCCGAACACCGCCTTCAGCGCGTCCGCCGCGTCGGCAATCATCAGGTCGCCGCACTCATGCCCGTATTTGTCATTCGTCTCTTTCACACCTTCAGATCGAACATGAAAATCGTGAACGACGCTATCCCTTGGTCAATCTCCTCGTCCAACGCACGAATCTTTTCCAGATACGCGGTCCGGTTCCCGACGCCGGTCATCATGTCGGTAACGGCCAGATCCCTGAGCTTGCGGTTCGCCTCTTCCAGTTCCTTCGTCGTGACCGTGATAAAGGTAGCCATCCGGTTTATCATGGAGACCTTTCCTGCAAAATTTTCCTCCGCCCGTTGGAAGTCCTCCGAGGAATGCCGGCTTTTCGCCTCTCCCTCCCGCATAACGGCTATGACTTGGGTTACATTGTGCAGATCGACATAATCGCCCGTCCGCAAAAATTCCCCGGCGGTATAAAAGCCGGAAGTAGGCGCAACCATCTGATAAGGCTCGGTTTCCTTGCCGACCTCGTCGTTTCCCCAGAAAATACGCCGAACCGCGCAGGAAAAGACGAAGACGCAATCCGGCGCATATTCCAGAAGCCGTTTCCCTTCTTTCCATACGGAGTCCAGGATCGTCCACGGGTCCCCGTAGGCGATCCGCACCTTCACATTCTGGCGCATATCCGAGGTCAAGGTCAGGGACCCGTCCGGATTGTTTGCGACCGGGACGCGCATGATGTCGATCCCGTGCTGCCGGTAAAGAAAAGGGAATTCCAGCGTATTATTGAAAAATTGCTCGTCGTTGCGGATATGGAGATACTTGTAATAGGCTTCATACGCCGGACGATGATCGAGCTCCATGAGGAGAGAGCCGTCCGTCTTGGTGGCTTCCATGAAGATACCGAGCGGCATCCAGCCGGTGACATAGAAGCTCTCCACATAGAAGTCTTCCCCTCCGAAAAGGATAAAAACGGCGCTGTCCTCCTGATAGCCGCCCGCCTTGGAAAAGACGCAGACATCATCTCCCCCCACGTCCTCGCAGAAAGCCCCGCCCCCGAAAAGCTGGACGCCCTGCCGGATACGGGACAGGCCGTCGCAAAGCGCTGTCATCGACGCTTGGCGGATCGTGACAAGCATCTCCACCGCCTTGACCCACGGCCGTTTCCCGACTTCCTGCGCGAGCGTTTCCGCAACGCTTTCCTGCGCATCGGGCGGCATCGGGTACTGGAGCAATTCCACTTTTGTCGTCGGGTATTCGAACATCGTGCAGACGACGGCGACGGAGTCTCCGGAGAAATCGCCGTTGACGATATTTCCGTTGGACGAGCAGCCCGCGTAAAGGGCTTCCGGCAGTATCCGCCCGACAGTCGCGCATGCGCGCTCGATTCGTCTGCGGTCCGCTGTCTCGGTGAACATCTGGATCAGCAAATCGGAGCAGAATCGTCCTCTGACCCACTGCCGCAGTTTTTTCAATTCTTTTTCGAACGCCTTGTTATCCCGAAAGGTAAACTGGAATTGCTTCATGGTTCAGTTCCTCACTTCGAGTAAATCTTGTTGAATTCCTCCCGGATCGCTTCTCCCTTTTTGACGATTTTTTCGCGAATCTCGGCCTTCTTCGCCTCGCGCAGCTTCTTCCGCGCGTCGGAGGCCAGCTCCTCCTGCAGCTTCATGGCCTGCTCGACCTCGGCGGCGACCTCGGCGGCCGGGTATCGGGTGATTTCCACCTTATACGGCGAAAGCTTCGCGTCGAACATTTTCTCGTCGGCTTCCTGCGCCAGCGCGATCAGGGCCACGTCGCCGTCCTGCAGATTCGTGCAGACCTGCTCGATCAGCGATACGCCCTTCTTCGCGTCGCCGAAGTCCTTGATCCGCCCGATCATGGAGCCCATCGCCATGCCGAACAGCATGCCCAGCGGGCCGCCCATGATGCCGATCAGCATGCCCATCATGCCGCCGAACCGCGTATCGTCAGTGGTCGTGACGCCGGAGTCCGCCGCGTCGGCCACGGTGATCTTCCCGTCTTTCTTCTTCAGCAGCCCGAGATGCGCGACGATGCAGGACTGGCTGATCATACTCTGCTTGACTTCCGAGAACGCCCGATAAGCCTCGTTCTCGTCCGAGAAAAGCGCCGTGATTACATTTTCCATAGATTTTTCCACCTTCCTATGCTTTTTAATCTGCCTGTATAATAACGCAGGATTGCGGGAAGTGCAATTAAATTTTGATTAACTTTGCCGCCGTCTCCAGCGTTTCCCCGATCGCCTGATGGGGGTACGCGGCCAGCTCCTCCGCTGTCGTCACGCCGTGGGTGACGCCGTAAAAGGCGACGCCCGCGTTCTTCGCGGCGGCGGCGTCCGTAGTACTGTCGCCGGTGTAGAGCGCGTCCTCCGGCGGGAGGGCGAACCGTGCCAAGGCCTGACGGATACCTTCGGGCGACGGCTTCAATTCCTTCACTTCTTCGCAGCCGATAATGAAGTCAATCAAATGCTCCGCTTTGTCCCGGACAAAGGCTTCGCGGATGCGGTGGGAGGTTTTCGACGATATGACCGCGATTCTCGCGCCGCGTTCGCGGAGCGTTTTCAGCGTAGGCAGCGCTTCCGGGTAGAAAAAAGTCTTCGCGGTCATGGTCTTGTCGGCCAATGCGCGGTAATGCGCCAAAAATTCCTCGATTTTCTCGTCGCCGTCCAGTCCTGTAATGCGCCGAACGGCGTCCCGCATCGGCAGCCCGATGGTTCGCTCGATGGCGATGTCGTCCACGGGAGGAAGGCCGAAAGCCGCCATGGTGCCGTGGAAGCAGTCGGTAATGCCCTTCGAGGAGTCAGCCAATGTGTAGTCGAAGTCGAACAGGTAGCAGGAGTAAAAGGACGAAGCATTATGGTTGTTTGTCATGCGGTCACTTCCTTTCCTAAATTATAACAGAAAGCGCATCTTTTTTTGGGATTCTTTTTCAGAAAGTTTATCTTTTTTCCACGCAACGTGGTATAATATGAACGCTTGGTGAGCGCGAGCCGAAGGCGAAGCGTAAACCTAGCGAGAATATATGCCCCTGTGGTATAATATAGGTTGGATACGTTCGCGGGCGAAGGAAAGCCGTCCGCGGGCGAACAACGGGAAGGAGGTGAAATCAGCGTTTAATGGCATGGATCTATGCAGTAAGGAAAGGCCACGCGCCCGGAATCTATCATGACGTCGAGGAATACCAGAAAGCAATCGACGGCTTTTCGGGCGCGGAGGGACGCCGCTTTCAAGACGAGGAAGCGGCGCGCCGGTATCTCGCGGGAGAGACGCCGACACGCAAGGGCATTTACGCGGTGCGGCGCGGCCGCATGCCCGGCATCTACCACAGCGCCGCGGAATGCGAGGAGCAGGTCCGCGGCTTCAACGGCGCCGAAAGCCAGCGTTTTTCCAATATGGAGGACGCGAAGCGATATATGATGGGCGGCAAGACGCCGCGACGCAATGTCGTCCGGTCGCCGCAGAAGGTACCGCACAGCGTCCGGGGACGCACCGCGCACCATCCGGGTTCGCGCTCGCAGCTCGTCCCGGAGGGACGGACAGGCCCCGGCGCTCCGATCAAGATTTACACCGACGGTGGCTGCCTCGTCCATGAGGACGGCGCCGGCGGCTACGCGGCGGTCATCTGCCTGCCCAACGGCAACCGCAAGGAACTATCGGGCGGCGTCGATATGACGAACAGCTCGCGCATGGAGCTTCTCGCCGCCGTGGCCGCGCTCCGCACACTGGAGAGCATGGCGAAAATCGGCGCATCGGTGGAGCTTTACACCGACAGCCAATATCTGTATCAGGGCGTCACGTCAAAGATTTGGAAGACGTCCAGCGGCCCGATCGAATCACTATTGAACAACGACCTGTGGACCGAGCTTTCCAATCTCGTCGAGGCTTACGAGATCGAATGGTTCTGGGTCAAGGGCCACAACGGCAACCTGATGAACGAGCGCTGCGACTGGCTTGCGACGGCGGCGGCGAAACGCACCGTCGCGGAAAAGAAATGGGTGCCGGACTTCGCCAAGCAACTGGAAACGGCGAAAAACCGCATCAAGGAACTGGAGCGCATCAACAAGAAGCTGACAAGCGACGCCGACCGGTTCCATCTGCTGACGGACGGCAAGCTCTCGACCGCGGACAAGGACCTGTTCCACGCGGTCTACCACGAAAGCCTGACGGGCTTCGTCCGCTGGAAATTGCGCCGCTGGTTCACGAAGCAGCGGCACTGAAATCGAAAAAAACTGCCACACGATGATGTGGCAGTTTTTTATTATAATCATGCTTACAGCGACACATTGAAGGTGTTCTCGATATAATCCCGGATGGACGTGCCGTCGCTGGTGGATTCGTCGTGAATATCGGCTTTGTGCAGCAAGACCGCGTGATAGATCGAGTCCTCGATACTGCCGGGAATCAGCTCTTCCCAGCGCTGCCCGTCATATTTCAGATTCCTGGTCTCGTTGCTCGGGCGGCCCGTGACTTCAAGCTCCGCCAAAAATTGAATCTGCTGCCGCTTCGGGCGGATCAAATAATGCTCAAGGAAAAACTTCGCCGGATAGGTGTAATCTCCTTCCGCATATTCCAAAGGCTCCAATTTGATCCAAACGTCGATCATCTTCTCTTTCGCCATGTGCGGGATATTCAAATACCGCGCGGTCTTCCTGTCCATATAGTAGATAAAGGAATCGTCCCGCAATATTTCGATAAAGCGCGGCTCTTCTTCCTGATACGACGTCTCGCTGTCGCCCGAGGAACCGCTGCCCGCTTCACTGCTGTTCCTGGAGTCGCTGACTTTGTAGTACGAATCTTCGGGAACAGAGCATCTGCAACGGGTTTCCCATTCCTCGAGAATCTGCTCGGCTGTCTTGTCGCACTTGCAGGCGCCGCCGTTTTCCTCACAGATGCAGCGATTTTCCGCCGCCATGATTTGGGACGGCTGGAACAAAAACGCCGCCAGCAGCGCCATCGCCAACCATTTTCCGAATCGCATAACTATCCCTCCAAGCCAAATTCACTGCTATGCCTATTTTAGCACAAGAATGATAACTCTGTCATTCACTTCACGGAACTTCCGCAAAATAAATTGCCTGATATGACAATGCGATATTTTGCTTCTATATGAAAAGCAAAAATGTTTCACGTGAAACATCGGAACAAATGTTCTTTTGTTTCACGTGAAACATTTTTCATGATTAAAGGAAACACTGAAAAAGTCCGCCGATGTGGTAAAATAAGGTGACATATCCACAAGAAAGCGAGCTGAAAAAATGGAACAGCTGTCCTTCATCGATGCGGAATATGAAAACCGGAAAAGAATCCCCAAGCGTGAGAAATTCCTTGCACAAATGGAATCCATCATCCCGTGGAAAGATTGGTGCGCCATCATCGAGCCGTACTACCCCAAGGCGGGGAACGGGCGTCCTCCGCAGGACCTAGAGCGCATGCTTCGGATGTACCTGCTTCAGGTATGGTTCAACCTTTCGGACGAAGCCACGGAAGATGCCATCTACGACAGTTACGCCATGAAACGCTTCATGCGGATGAACTTCACGAATGAGAGCGTACCCGACGCCACAACACTGCTGAATTTCCGCCACCTGATGGAAGAAAACGGGCTATCGGAAAAGATATTCGAGGACGTGAAAGGACGCCTTGACCGTGCGGGACTCCTGATGCACGGGGGCACAATCGTCGACGCCACGATCATCAGTGCCCCCAGTTCCACGAAAAACTCAGGCAAGCAACGCGATCCCGAAATGCACTCGACCAAAAAGGGGAACCAGTGGTACTTCGGGATGAAAATCCATTCCGGCGTGGATGCGGGGAGCGGATATGTCCACACCATCACGGCGACGGCCGCCAACGCCTCCGACATCTCGGAGGCGCACAACCTGATCCGCGAGGACGATTCCGTCGTGTACGGGGATTCCGGCTACCTCGGGCTGGAAAAGCGGAAGGAAGTCAGGGAAAACGAGCACCTGTCGGAAGTGGATTGCCGCATCTGCCGCCGCCCATCGCAGGGCAGGATAACACCGGAATACGAAGGGGAGAACTGGGACAAAATCATCGAGCACCAGAAGTCGTCCGTCCGCTGCAAGGTGGAGCACCCGTTCCTGATCGTGAAGCGGCAGTTCGGGTACTGCAAGGCAGTGTACAAGGGGCTGAAGAAAAACCTCACGAGATTCTTCGCACTGTTCGCGAGTGCAAACCTTTGTATGTGTCTGCGCGCAGGAAGGCAAAAAGAATTCTGCGCGGCATAGGGGAAAGTCTGCCCATTTGGGTGAAGGCTGGCCCCGAAAGCCAAAAACATTGGGAAAACCGACATAAAAACAGGCCATTCAAGCTGTTTTGTCGACGGAAGTTATCTACGGATTTCTGTGGATAGATGAAAACCGCGATTCAGAGGCTTATTCAGTGCTTCCTAAAATGCCGTAAATCCAATTTTTCTCCGTAGGAGAAAAATCACTTTAATCAGCATTTCAACGCGGCGTGCGGTAGGCGGGGACATCTTGGCCTCGTTATAAAGGCTTTTTTTCCGGCGTTCCGGATTTTCTCGGATACGCCTTCGGCGTCGGCTTGATTTTGTCGATCCGGACGATTGCGCGGCCGTCGTCCAGCCCCGGCAGTTTTACCGTTTTTGACGTCGGCGCGCTTCCGCCCAAGATTTTCGACGCCGTTTCCGCTTCCGTCATTTCCTCGGCGTACTTCGCCCCTTTCAAAGCGAGCAGGCTGCCGCCGACGCGCACGAAGGGGAGCGTGTACTCGGCCAGCACGGAGAGCCGGGCCACGGCCCGCGAAAATGCAACATCGAAACGCTCCCGGTAATTTTTTTGCCGCGCCGCTTCCTCCGCCCGCCCATGCACGCAGGTCACGCCGGAAAGCCCCAGCTCCGAGACGACCGCTTCCAAAAACTTCACGCGCTTCTGCAAGGAATCGAGAAGAACCAGCTCCATCGACGGAAAATAAATCTTCAACACCAGCCCCGGAAATCCCGCGCCCGTACCTACGTCGATCGCGCGGATGCCGTCCTTGAAAAGAGAAGGGTCAAAAGCCGAAAGGGAATCGACGATATGCTTGACCGCCACCTCACGCGGGTCGGTAATCGCCGTCAAATTCATTTTATTATTCCATTCCAACAACAAAGAATCATATGCTGCAAGCTGATCTGTCTGTGTCGCGTCCAACGGCGTCCCGAAATCGGCCGCCGCTTTTTGCACCTCGTCACGAAACTCCATGTCGCGCCCCCTTCTTATCGTTCCTATCATACCATACGGAAAACCGTTTGCCAAGGAAGCGAAATCTTTATATAAAGGGAACCTCTAAAAACTGTCTCTCGCGGAACCCCTCCGCCCCTTCGAGGCACCTCCCCTTTCAAGGGAGGCAGTCATATCAAGCCTCCCCTGAAAGGGGAGGGGGACCGCCGAAGGCGGTGGAGGGGTTTTTCGAGGTTCCTGAAATGTTTCACGTGAAATAAAGAAACATTCGTTCGATTGTTTCACGTGAAACATTTTTTGAACATCAATGTACTTCCGGCGTGCAAATTTTTTGAAAATGTCTTGTGGGGGGCAAGAGTGCTAAAATTAAAGTACCTATATAGTTTTCGATTGATTCTTGCTTGGAATGAGCCGTTATAAGGGAGAGACTTTGGACGTGAATTTTTTGCAAAGACTGAAAATCACCGCGCAGTTGGCCATCGCCATCTGCTTCCTCTTGTGCAACATCGCCGCGGCAGCGCCCCAAGACACGATCGGCAATCCTACGCACGCCCAGGACGAACTGGAACGGGAACACGAACGCATCCATGAAGAAGCGCGCAAGGAAGGCATGGACCAAATCAACGTCCAAAAACTCTATGTCGCGGTGTCGGGTGTTTCCGTGACGGGCAACCATCGCATGACAGAGGATGAAGTGCTGTCGCTGGTGCCGGAACTGAAAAGAACCCTCGTCAGAATTCATCGCCTTTCCCAGCAAATCCAGCTTGTCAACGACACAGGCGCGATGAGGCTCAGCACCAATTTCACGCCGGTTGGCGACAATTATCAAGTCACCGTTTTCGTCGAGGAAAAAAAGAGCGACCATGTATTTGTCACCGTGGACAATACCGGCAACACCTACACAGGCGATTGGCGTCTGACCACCAGCTACCTGAACACCAACGCCACAAATCACGCCGACACGATCGGCGCGGCAGTCGTGACTTCTCCCGGCCATTGGGACGACGTAAAACAGGCCGCTGTTTCCTATAAGATGCTTTTCCCGAAAGAAATGGGCAGTCTCGTCTTCACCGCGAGCTGGTCGGACGTCAATCTCGGCAGCATATACTCGGAGCCGGGCATCCTCGACTACACGGCGGGGGGCAGAGGCGTCACTGTCGGCCTCCACGGGCAGAAATACATTTCCTATACGTCGCGCAACAAGGATTTTTGGGATTTCGGCATCGACCACAAATCTTATGACAACGAAAACAAATTGACATTCTTAGGCGTACCTCTTGACTTCAATTACCACTATGCCGTAACGATGCTCTCGGCGAGCTTCATCCACAACGACCGGAGCGACCATCACGCTTTCACCTACAGCCTCGGCGCCGCGACAAATCTTGGCGGCGACAAGGACGATTACCAGCGGGCGACGCCGGACAGCGAAAAGAACTTCCTGCTCTGGAGAGCGGGCGCGGCATACCAATACCGGACGAATACCGACTGGCTTTTCGGGCTTCGTCTGCGTGGGCAATATACGAATCAGAACGTCGTCTCGACGGAGCAGCTCAGCGCAGGCGGTCTCTACACCGTGCGCGGTTTCAACGAACGGACAGTCAGCGCGGACACGGGCCTTGTCGGCAGCTTTGAAATCTTCACGCCGGAATGGATAAAAAATTCCCGTTTCTGTTTCTTCTATGATTTCGGAACACTGCATAATAACAATAACAACTTGGCGTTACAGAGCGAAACCTTGGCCTCCGTCGGCCTTGGCTATCGCTACAACGACCAAAAGAACGGAATTTCTCTCCGCGTGGAATACGCGAAGATTGTTGACGACATCAACAAAGACCTGCTCGGAAGGCAAGGGCATAAAAACTGGAACGTAATTTTTACGAAGAGCTTTTAAGATATTATGTTATTATATATTAGTTTTAATAACATATAAAAGAAAGAAGGGAATCTTATGAAGGAATGGACGTTGTTCAAAAAAGCGGCACTGACGGCGGCAATCTGCCTTGCGCTGTCCCAAAATGTGATGGCGATGCCGACGGGCGGAGAAGTGACGGCAGGCGATTGTCGGGTTTAAGCGCGAATCCTGCCAGCG
Source organism: uncultured Selenomonadales bacterium (assembly GCA_947167825.1). Lineage (GTDB taxonomy): Bacteria > Bacillota > Negativicutes > Selenomonadales > Selenomonadaceae > RUG12372. The sequence continues at coordinate 25,967 of CAMVJN010000008.1, forward strand.
GCGCTACGATTGCGACAAACGCGGCTTCGATTATCAACTGGCAAAATTTCGGGCTTTTGAGCGGGGAAGTCCTGAATTTCAATACGGCAAACGGAGCGCTGCTGAACCGTGTGATTGGCGGCAATCTTTCCGAGATTTACGGGACGCTGAACTTGATGACAATATTAACATCTCCGATGTTTACGATGTGGACCCGCGCCGGAAAACCCCGAGGGAAAATGTCATCTCACTAAACAAAACAAATCTGCGCGTGCTGGGCCGGGAGGTTGACGGCAGCGGGAACGTAGTATTTACCGGCAATACTTTTGAGGCAAAGGATTCCACGGTTTCGACCTCCGGAACCGCCGGAATTTACGCTGACAGTGCCATTACGCTGGACAATACGAACCTCAACGCCGACTACGGAATGTATTTGACGGGCGGCAAGGTCGATATCGCCCACTCGCGCCTGACGAGCCCCGTTGACAATTATATGGGTGACGGTATTGCGATCAAGGGGGAAGAGACCAATGTGCATAACACCAAAAGCACAGGCCAAATGGGCGGCCACAGTGTAACCCTGACAGATACGACAGTGGAAAGCGGGAAAGATATTGTCATCGAGGCGGGCAAGGTTGCGCTGGACAGTTCGTCCTTGAATAGCCACGATGATACTGTGATTTTGGCGGCGGAACGCATAACCGGCAGCATGAAAACGACCAAGACAATCACGACAGGAGCGGACAGCGCGGTGGAGATGAAAGGCGGCTCCACCGTCAGCACGGATCAAAGAATGGTCATCGGCGGACGCGAGGTATCGGTCACGGAGGGAAGCACCGTCAGTGCGGGAACGCGGCTTTCCGTCGGCGCAGGGACTGCGGGAACAATACAGGACTATGTCATCACCATGGCCGGGACGCCGAGGAAAATTTCCGTTTCGACCGATTCCAAACTTTTGCAAAACGACGCGGATGTTACGGACACGATTGCGACGAACCGTATCGGCCCAACGCCGACGCCCGGTCCAGGCTCGACACCGACGCCGAGTCCCGATCCTGCGCCGACGCCCGAAATTCCAACCGCCAAGACTTTAGCGGAAAACGTGAAAAACGGCAGAACCGCCATGAGCGCCGTGCTTGCGAATAATTCCGGCTCAACTCCCAAAGTAGTGGAAATGGTACTATAGAACTGGTGATGCAAAATGATGAATGGATTTGACAAAATGCTGGCTGGTTCTTTACAACTGGAAGAACCTTGGTATGTCGAAGGAGCTGAATTTGACTCCGAAAAATCAGAAATCCATATCCATTGTTAGCGTCAGACGATTTTAGCCACATCGGGTCAGGCGAAAATAGCCATTTTG
>CAMVJN010000009.1 GCA_947167825.1 uncultured Selenomonadales bacterium
GGCTGCCCGTCCTGTTTCCAAGCACAATAAAAGCGCAGGAAATCAGGGGTATTCAAATCGCGTGAATCTCCTGTCGGAGAAATCAACGACCGATGTGAATATCCCATGCCTCCTGCGCAGACAGGCTTTCGATATTGTTTTAAGAATCAGTGGTTGTGTAGTTTGTTACCGTTCGATAGACATCGCCTCCTTTGCGGCAAAAAAAATGCCGGATGACTGCAAAGCTTCCTCTTTGCTCGTCATCCGGCAGTTAGGAGCTCATAGGGCGGCAATGCCGCCCTTTGATGGCTCCAGGGCTCGGTATGAGATTATGCAGTTTCCCAGCAATGGCATCCCCAGCAAGTCACCTTGTCGATGGCCACTGTTTCGGTGTTCGTCGATTCCCGGATTTGCCGCAGGACTTCCATGAAGGATATCTTCTGCGTGCATTTCTTGCACTTGAACTCGAAATAAACGGCGTCTCCGTCCAGCAGGACATCCAAAACGTGCGGGCAGGGATTTTGCCCGGATTCGGTGTTTCTGATCTTGATTCTGTGCACCTGTGAAAGCCTCCTACATACAAAACCCTTTCATATCTCGGCAAGTGCGTGTGGTTTTTGCAGGAACAGCCGCCAACAGGCAGATATACCTTGATTAATTTCTGACCCATTCGCTTTCACGCATTCGCGCAAAAGCTAACATCATACGAATAACCTATCGATCCGCTCCTTTCTCTTGCAGGATTTGCCTTGTGAATAATATCACAATAATGGAAAAGACAAAAACACTTTACCACATAATGAATAAAATGTCAATATTTTCTTAATAATCTTTTAAAATGAATATTATAGTTTTTTTAATTTCAGTTTCTTCGGAAACAGGAACGAAACGGCGATGGAGATCAACGCGGCATAAATTGTCCACAATAATCCCCTTTGAAAGTCATAAAGAAACGAATCTCCTGTAAAAAACGCGGCAATATCGCTTTTTCACGCAGGGGGAGTTTCGCAATCCTCTATGCCCAGACGGCGCGCATGATTTCCTTGTACGCCTCGTTCAGATGACGAATGATGACGTCGAACATCGCGTAGACCATATCGCCTGTGCGCTCGCCCTCAACGGATAGGATCGCCACGTCGAGCAGCAAAGCTCCCGCGTCGTCGAAATAGTATTTGAGCGCTTTGTACCGCTTGTTGTACCCGTTTGCGAGCTTCATCACCGCCAGCGCGTTTTCCTCCGTCAGCGCCTTCGGCACCACCAGCACGCGCACGATGCCGTAGAGACTGTCGTCGAAAACCACCACCGTGGGCAGTTTGTTCCCGCCGACGTCGATCTGCGAGCGGAACAGCGCCGTGTGCAGCTCGTCCACCCGTTCCTCCAGCGTGAAGACGTTTTCAAGGTTCTTCTCCTTCAGATACTCTTGGAATTGCTCCGCTTTCTTGTTCACCGTTGTTTGCCCCCTTGCTGTGTATGTATATCAGGTTTCTTCCACAAAAAGCTCGTCCTCCTCCGCGTTCCTCGGCATCGTGTTCCAGTAATCGTAAATGTCGATAAGGCGCGAAAGCCCCAAGAGATCGTGATGGAACCGATAATATTCCCAGTCCAACCGGTGCTCGGCGTCCAGCGCACTGTCCCAGCCCGTGGCTTTGCGGAGATTGTCGCCGCTCGCCATCAACACGATGTCGTAATAGGTGCCGGTTTCCATCTGCCCGATTTTCCGCTGCCACGCGAACAGCGTGAAAACGCCGGCCGTCTTCACCTTATCCGCCCGCATAAAGCTCGTGGGCGCATAGTCGAAGATGGAAACCGAATTTTTGCCCTCCACCGTTCCGAGGGTAATGTTGCCGTTGGCGGCGGTGATGATTGCGTCGCGCCCCGCCGTAACGGACTCCGCGTAAATGTCTCCGCTGCCGCTCTGCGGATAGAACGCTTCGATCCAATGCGCAATGCCGCTGTCGGTGCGCCTGCCCGTCTGGAGCGACGCGTCCCGCCCCGCGATAACGGCCTTCGCCGCCATATCGCCGTTCTGGATTTTGAACGACGCGTCGCGTCCCGCGTTGATGGTTTCAGGGAAATCGATGCTCTCTCCGGCGACAGCGGAAATATCCACGCCCGCCGCAGCGTCGCCGTCGAAGACGATACGATTGCCCGCCGCCAGCGAAATGCTGCCCCGCGCGTTCATCGCACCCTCTGTCGCTACATCGCCGCTTTGGGCAACGGCAGAGATGCTCTTCGCCGATTCGAGCACCGCGCCTTTGATATTGACATTCTGAGCCGCCGTAACATTGATCGTATCGCCCGCCGCGATATGCTCCGTGACGTCGATGCTGCCGCCCTTCGCCACGGCGATAACATCGCCGCCCGCTTTCACCGCGCCAGCATGTCCGCCAAGCACCACATCATTTGCGGCAATCGCAGTAACGTCGCCGTTTTTCGCCGTGACGTTGTGAAGAATCAAAGATTCGCCTGTGGACTCGATGGATACGTTATTATCAGCCGTGATGCTCCCCGCGTTGAAGCCGTAATCGTTGGCCACGGCGTTGAAATCGCCTCCCGCTGTCAGCGCCGTACCGTAATTGACGACGAAATCGCCGCCCGTCGCAACATTAAAGTCTCCTGCTGCGTTGCTGTTTCCAGCCAGCTCCGCATTCCTAGCAGCCGCAAGATTGATGTCTCCCGCCGTGCTGTTCACCGAGGCCAAGACCGCGTTCCCATTCTTCGCCGTGACGGAAATATCGCCCCGTGACGAAGCGTCCGCAAGAAGAATGTTCCCGGTTTCGGAGCGTATCGCGATGCTGCCGCCGCCCTCCGTCGCCGAGAGGCTGTCCGCCTTGACGTCACCCTTCGCTGACAACGAAATCAGGCCGCCCGTGGTCATGTCGCCGCTGACCGTCACGCTTCCGTTCTCGGCGTTGGCGACGACGTCCCTCGCGGTGACCGTGCCGTACAGCGTCACGTCCGTCGCCCCGTCGGCTTGGACGATGCCACCCGCTTCCACGTTTTCGCGGACGGTGACGCTGCCCTCCTTCGCAATCGCCACCACGTCCTTGCCCGCATTGACCGCGCCCTCGTGTCCGCCCAGCAAAATATCCCCGGCGGCGATGGCCGTGACGGTTCCGTTTGTCGCCGTGACATTATGGAGCACAAGATCCGCGTCCGTCGCTTCAATGGACACATTCTGTTCCGCCGTAATGGCTCCGGCGCTAAATCCGTAATCCTTCGCCGTCGCGATGAAATCCTTGCCCGCCGTAATATTGGCGTTGTTTGTCACGATGAAATTGTTGCCCGCTTCCACGGTGAAATCTTGCGCCGCGCCACTCGTGCCCGCAAGGTTCGCGTCGCCGTCCGCCACAAGCGCAATACTGCCGCTCGTGGAAGTGACCGAAACCAGCGTCGCGTTGTTCCCCGCCGTGGCGGAAACATCGCCGTCCGCCGTGACCTTCGCGGCGATAACGTTATTATCCGCGTCCAGCGTGATGTTTCCTGTCGCCGTGCTGTCGCCCGAAAGCGTCGCGTTCTTTCCAGCGGAAATGCTGATATTCGTCGCCTCGCTCTTGCCCGTGAACGTCACGTTTTCTTTCGCTGTCAGTGAAATATCGCCGACCGTTTCCACGTCGCCCTGTACCGTGACGCTCCCGTTCCCGGCGTTGGCGATGATATTTTTCGCTTCCACGTCGCCGACAATAAGCGCGTTTTCTCCCGCTTCAATGTCCAGCGTGTTTCCCGACGTCACAGAACTGGCAACAGAGACATTGCCTTTTTCCGCTGTAATCCTTGCGTCGTTCCCGGCAGTGACGTTGGCGAGAGTCAAGTCGCCGTTTTTCGAGGTGACTGCCGCATTATTTCCTGCGATGATAATTCCCGCGTTTGTGAGAACGTTCGTTGCCGTCGCCAAAACATCATTTCCCGCCGTGACTGTCGCGCTTTCCGCAACGGACAGGCTGTCGCCCGAAAGAGTGATGTCACCTGTTTCTGCCGTCAGCGTGCCCGCCATCGTCACGTCGCTGTCAGCCGAAAGCATAATATCGCCATCGCTGCTGGTCAGCGCTGCTCCTTCTGTCAGTGCCAAGCCGCCCTCGCTGGTGAAGGAAATGTCCTCGTCGGCAGCGAGCTTGCCGCCAATCGTCAAATCGCCGCCCGCCGCCGCGTTTTGCACTTGCACCGTGCCGCCGCTGACGTTGAGTGTACCCGTGCCGTCGTCGCCCGCGCCGAAGCTCGCCGCCAGGTTGTCCGCCGCCGAAGCAATCGCAATATCGCCCGCGATTCCCTTATCCGCGTCCGCCGCGAGAACGGACGCTTCCTTGAAGGTGTTTTGTTTTGACAGCACGGAAATTTCCCCGCCCGTTTCGCCGCTTGCGCCCGTGATGAAGTTGACGCCGTTTGCCGCCGCCAGCTTCGAGACGGACGTATCCTGCTGCTTGATGGTGTCCGTCGCCGTAAGCGTGAGAACACCGCCGGTCGCGTTCAGGCTGCCATCGGTCAGGTTCAGGTTCTTCGCCGCGAGGGAAACATCGCCCGCCTCCACGACGGCATTGGCCGCGCTTTTGTGGTTTTCCTCGTCCGCGTTTCGGGCGAGGAGGATTTTCCCGCCGTCGTTCGTCGCTTCGGCAACGCCGCCCGACGCCCGTATGATGCCGAGGACGATTTCGCCCGCGCCTTCCCCTTTGAGACGAATCGTCCCGCCGTCTTTCGCGGAGGCGTTGACTACGACGCCGTCGTCTTTGATACGGATGGCGTTCGTCTTTCCGATGTCGCCGCTTGCCGAGGTCAGCGAAATGATGTCCGCCGCGTTCAAATACCCCGTGCCGTCTGCTTTCATCTCGACTCCCTTATCCGCAGTCAACGCGATGCTTCCTCCGGCGGCCGCCGCCTCGACGGTCAGCGCCTTGCTTGCGTCCTGCCGGATTACGATGGATTTTGCGCTGTTCGCGTCGAGGCTTCCACTAATATTCGTCAAGATGGGCGCGTCCTCCGTGCCGACATCGCCCTCGCCGCCGTAAATCAGGAGATTGTTGCCTGTGATGGTTCCGCCGTCGATCATCACGACGCCGTTGCCCGCTTCGAGGCGCACGTCGTTTCCCCCGGCGTCGATGTCGCCGAGAATACGAAGCTCTTTGTCCTTCACCGAGGAAAGGTAAATATGGCCGCCGCTTTCCGCCACGACGCCGCCCTGTTCGGTGGTGACCGATACGGGCGCTTTCTGGGTGACGGTGACGCTGGTAATATTTCCGTCCGCGTCCCTTTCGACATTCATTTCCCCGGCTCGCGCGTTGGCGAGAAGCTCCCGGTTAGCCGTTGTGCCGAAGCCCGCCGCGCCAATCGTCACCGCGTCGCCGTCCCTGCCGATGCCGCTGCCCGCGTTCAGCGTGATATTGTGCGCGCCGTGTACGGCGACGTTCGCTGTCTCGCGGAGGGCAGCGTCGCCCGGCTCGCTGTTCACAACGCTCTGCTGCACGGCATACAAAACATCGTTGCGGCTCCAGCCGTAGTTTTCCACAGCGGTATCCACAGCCGCGCGATGGGCGATCAAATCCTGCTCGTCCTTCGTATAGCCTTTGCCGCTGAAATACGCGTCACGTGCCGCCAAATAATCATTGTACGCCTGCGTTTTTTCTTCCGAAGACGCAGCGCTCTGCATAGCGTCGATATAGGCATCCTGCGCCGCTTTCATGCCTCCGTCCGAAGCAAACGTCGCCGCAGCCGCCTTATAATTGTCGATGACAGCCGCCACCGCCGCTTCTTTTTCCGACGTCGAGGCGTTATCATAGCCGCTCTCGTTCGAAGCGGACTTCACCGCGAGTTGACGCGCGCGGACATCCAGCCCTTTCAAACGAAGGGCTTTTGCCGCCGTTCCCGCTTGTGCGCGGCTCTCCGCTCCGTCCGCCGACGAAAGCAGCCCGTGCGCCAGCCATCGGTCAAGGCGCGTGCTCTTGTTCTCCGCTTCCTCGTGCGGCGCGGCGTCGATGAAATTCCCCGCCGCCGTCAGCGTCACGTCGCCAGCGGTGCTCTCGATATGGTCGATACGCATATCCCCCGCAGATTGCAGATGAATATCCTTCCGCGCGGAAACGGAGACGCTGTTCGCCTCGTTGTTTTCCTGCCCCGCCTGTATAGTGAAAGTGTCGCCCGTCGTGCCGACCGCGCCCGTCCTGCTGGCAATCTCCACCCGCGCCGCTGTTATTGCGACACTGGTTGCCGCCGCGTCCGTGATATTGCCGTCCGCCGTCAGCGAAACGCGGCTCAAATCACTTTCCGTGTCGCCGCCCGACGAGAGGTTCTTCACGTCGATGGCGCCCCGCGTTGAGACGAAGTCCACCGCTCCCTTTGCCGTCCTGACGTCGATGACAGCCGTTCCCGCCGTGCCGTCCTCCGCGTCCTGCGCCGCGTGGGTGACATTGACGCCGGTCTTGGCGTCGATGAGGACGTTGTTCGCGACGACGGAGCCGTCGCCCTTTTCAATCTCCTTCGCCGAAAGGGACACCGTGCCGTTGTCGCCCGCCGCCGAAACCGAGCCAGACAACAGGAGATTCCCATTGGTGTTGCCTTCCTTGAATGTCTTGACGCTGATCGTGCCGCCGCTTTCGCCGCGCAGGAAACCAATCGCCACCGGATTGTCGCCTTTCGTGTTGTAGTCCGAAGTGGAATCCGAGCGCGTCGTCTCATCCCATGTGTAGGTTACTTTTTCATAGAAGTAGAAGAACGCAGAATCGTCCTCATGTTTGCGCACTTCGCTTTTCGCCGCCGCGCCCTGGTGATATTCCGCCGTGAGCGTGAACGGACCAGACTGGCTGGCGTTGTGCTCCTTGATATAGTCGCCGCTGTCCAAGGCTTTATTGTCGTACACCTTCGCCGGGGAAGCCGTAGCTTGGCTGTCATAGTCGGCGATAATCTGCTCGTCCGTCCTGTTGTCGATAGCGCCCCAAAGGTAGGATTCATCCGTGTATTGCTTCGTGACGACCTCCGTATGCCCGTAGCCGCCTGTCCATGTATAGGTGAGGCCCTGCTTCGGCGCGAAGTTCTGCGCCGCGTCGTCGTTCCACGCCGTATTGGCGGCCGCCTCCGTATCTCCGACTGTATAGGAACGGGACTTGCCGTTCTTGTACTCGAATACCTTGTTCTGCAAATTGTCTGTGACGCGGATCAGGCCGTCGCCGCTTTCGTTTTGGAGACCGTATGCCACCACGTCCCGGTCTACCGCCGAAGTGTCCACCTTGATGTCGGAAGCGCCGTCCGCCGCGAGGAGCCGACCGCCGCCGGTGCTGGAAATCTTGCCCGTGATGTAGATTTGCCCCGGCGTCGCCGAAACGCTGTCCACGATAAGCTTTTTCGTGTACGGGTTGTAATAGATATTCGGCGCATAAACCCACGCTTTCTTTTCGCTGTCGTAACGGGAACCCGCCGCCGAGGCGTTGACGAGGTACGCACTCTCGCCGATGACGTCGCTGTCCGTCAGCACTTTCCCGCCGCTCTCCGCCCATGAGGCGTCAAGAGCGTTCACCTTCTCCTGCGCATCCGCGCCCAGCGTCACCGTATAGTTGCCGTAACCGCTTTGGACGAGGCCGCCGATATTGACGTCGTTCGCCATGACATAGACGGACTTCCCGGCGGAAATGCCGCCGCTGCCGTCCGTGCCGGGCTGCGCCGAGGGCAAAGAGGACTCCGGGACGCCCAACGTGCCAATCAACCAACTGCGATAATCGCCGTAATCGCTGAACGTCTTGGTGAATTTCCCGTTCGCGTCCAATTCGTTCTGATGGCTTTCGATATATTCGTGCAGCTTTTCCTGAATGAGCGCCGAGGTCTCGTCGTCGATCATCCATTGCTGGATCGGGTTGCTGCCAATCAGGATCGTCCCGGTCGGGTTGATTTGCGTGACGCTGCCCTGCGCCGCTTGCAGCTTGACATTTTGCGCGACGAGGTTCGCCTCCGGCTCCACCATGATATTGTAATGGTCGTTGATAATTTCGATGTCGCCCGCTTGGTTCACCACGTCTCCTTTGACGCGGATATCGGCACGGAGATTCCTGTCGTTGGAACTTCCCGCGCTCTTGATGGTAATCATGGGCTTTTGCCCGGCGACGGAGCCCTCCGCGCTGATATTCGCCTTGCCGGAAAGGCCCGCGTAGTTCGTCTCCTCGGCGTCCGCGGCGACACTGCTGCCGTTGAAATAGACCTCGCCGCCGTTTTTCCTGATAATGACGTCGTTCACGTCGAGATTGATGGCACTCTTGTTCGTCAACGTGACGGAGGGATTGCCCTTGGCGTTCATCGCCCCGTTTACCGTGAGCGTGCCCGCGTCGACATAGATATTGCCCCCCGATACCATCATATCCGGAACGACGATGCCGGGAACCTCCACGGTTTTGTAAACGACATACCGATTATCAACGTCTTTTTCCGCGAAGCCCGCCTTTTCCATGTCGCGGAGCAGGCTGTCCATTTCAGCCTTGTAGTCGTCGTATTGCGCCGTGCCCGCGTATTCGCCAAGCAGCGTTTTCAAGGTTTCGTAACGCTCCCAATAGCCGTTTTCCCGCTTGACCGTGTTCGTCGTGAAATCGGAGGGACGGAGCCAATCCCGTCCCTGCTTAACATTGACGGTGACGCCGCTGTAATCGGCGCTTGCCGTATTGCTGTTTTCATTAGTCGTGTATGTCACCTGTCCGGTGATTTCCGCCTCCGCCGCTGAGTGGATGCCCGCAGTCACTTTTCCGTCGATTTTCGCGCCGTTTTTCTCGGTCTCCGTCTGCGACAAAGCGCCGCTCTCCGTCGTGACGAAACCCGGATCGCTCGATGTATCGACGTCCTTCCAAAGATTGTAAGCGTCCGTGTACTGCATGAGCGAGCTGTGGCCCGTGTCCGCCGCAATCCTTACGTCGGCGATGCTTTGGGCCGAAGCGTTCGAGCCGAGGGAGACCGTATTTTCCTGCGTCATGTCGTTCTTGAGGGACGCAACCAGTTCCAGCGGAAGGAAGGAATGGTTGATGGCCTCGGTCAAAAGCGTGAAATCGAGGCTGGACGTATTGCCCATGAGGTCGCGGCTCGCGTAAAGATTCAGGTCGTTCGCGCTGTCGAGCCGGGACGAGCCGCCGATGGTCACGGTGTTCGCCCGCGTCAGTTTGTTCGCCGCGAATGCGTTTGCCACGCCCGTGACGCCGCCTTGGCTGTCGCCGTATGTTTCATAGGAAAGATGGGTCTTGTCGTAGGCTGCCAGCGTGATGTTCGATTCGTCGTTTTCAATGGCCTTGATCGCCTTCAAAAGCCATGTATCGGATTCCAGGCTGCCGTGCCGGACGGCTTCGGTCACAAGGCTTTCGGCGCGCCCGGAAAGGTCCGCGCCCGTGGTCGTCAGCGTGGTATTCGTCGCTTTGACGGTGTTGTTGTAGGCCGTATCAAAGGCGCTGTTCGCTGCCGTCACTTGCACGACACCCGCCGCCTTGACGTCGTTTTCCGCCGCGATAGAGCCCGTCGTCGCCGCCGCGCCGTAAATCGAGCCGCCCGCCGTCAACGCGGAATTTTCCATATTGACGGCGGCATTGTACGTATGCTTTTGGGCGTGGTCGGACGCGCCGACGCTTACGCCGCCGTAGCCGCTGGCATCAATGTCAAGACTGTCGTCCACGACATTTTCCGCTGTGTAGATTTGCGCGCCTTGCGCGGTCGTGACCGTAGCATTTTTCAGATTGACCGTCGCCGTCTCCTCTGCCTTGCTGTGAATCGAAGCGCCGCTTCCGTCCACGATGGCCGCCGCCAGCGTATCCGCTTCGACATCGAGCTTTTCCTTGTTTTGCGCCGTGGCGATGAAATCGCCGATCTTCATGTCCCACGTGCCGCCGATATTCACGGCGGTCGTGTTCGTCAGCGTATTGTCCGCCTCGGCGGCGGCCACATTCAAGATAGAGCCGCCGTAGCTCTGGGCGCGGACAGACGTGTCCGCCTCGCTCACCGCCGAGAGCTCGGCCGCGCCGAGGCGCGACGAAACGGACGGCGCGCCCGCGTCCACCGTCGTTTGCAAGGTATTGTTCGCGTTCACCGCGTTGTTGCCGACGCCCACGCTGATGGTGGACACACTGACGTCCACGCCCTCCGCGTCGAGCTTCTGGGAAAGATTCGTCTCGCCCTTGGCGATCAGCGCCCCGTTTCCGGCGTCATACCGTGTATTCTCCCCGAGGGAAACGGAAACGTCGCTGTTCGTGTCCGCGCCGTCGTAATTGACGCTGACCGCGCCGACCAGCGCCACGTCCACCGCCGTCATCGACGCTTCCTGCGCGATGTCCGCTTTCGCGCCGACATAGATGGCGTTTTTCTCGTCGGCCTCGGATTTCAATGTGCTGTTTCCTTTCACCGTGACGGAGGTCTTGAGCTTGTTCGTGTCGTCGTCCTTTTCGACCCACCCCGCCTTGACCTCGGAGACGGCGACCGATGCCGCCCCGGCCAGCGCGGCGTCCACCGTTGTCAGGTTTGTTTTCATCGTCTGCGTGTTCTCCGCTTCGATGGTGACGGCATGATCCCAAGACGTTATGGGAATGGCATCTTTGTCCCCGATATTACCGTTCTCATCCAGCGGGCGGTATTTCGCGTCCGTGCCAAGAGCGGTAATCGTGCTGTTGTTGATGAGAATATCGACGCCCTCCGCCGCGCTTTTCGTCGTGGCCTCGGCAACCTGCACGCCGATGGCGCCGGCCCCCGCCCCCGCAACGCTGATCGCGTCAAGCTCCGTTTGGGAGCTGTCCTTCGCCGCGAGATGCGCCATGTGATAAGCTCCGAGATTGCTGCCCACGATTTCCAAATGACTGGAATTTGCGGCGTCGCTGAAAGCGAACGCGCCGTTCAGCGCGGCTGCCGCCCCCGCCGTTCCCTGTATCGCGCTTGCGCCCGCCGTGCCGGAAACGTCGGAGGTCACGTCGATATTGCCGTAAGTGGTGAGGCTGCTTCCGTCCACCTTCGTCGCCGCATTGCGGTTCGTATCGAGGACGGCCACCGTGCCGTTCACGGAAGCGACGCCTGCGCCGAAGCCGTATTGCTCGATCTTGACATCGGTATGCTCCGCGCTGGCGACCTTGATATTGCCGCCGGACAAAACGGACGAGTTCTCCATCGCCGCCGTGACAGCGGACGCCTGCCCGCCCCGCGAAAGCGTGATGTCCTGTTTCGCGGGGATGCCCGCATAGCCGAAAGCCTGCGTCGAAAGCAGCTCGCCGTCCCGGATGACGTTTTGCGCCTTGTCGTAGGCGGCGGAAATTTCCGCGCCCGCGTCGTCCTTCGCCTTGACGGTCGTGGTCTGCGTCGCCCCGTTTTCGTCCTTCCAATCGTAGGACGCCTGATAACTCGCCTCGTCGATTTCCTGCCCCACGGTGACGACGGAGACATTCGCGCCGACAGCGCCGAAGCCCGCCGCCGTATTGCCGTTGAAAGAAGTTACCTCGCGGTTTTCGTTCGCATTCACCGTCACATCGCTGACGGAATAAACGGCGCTGTCCGTGACGGAGGCTTCCGCCGTGCCGTCCACGTTCGCCACGTTGACACCGACGCCGACGCCGCCAACCCCGCCGCCTGCCGCCCAGTTCGACTGCCGGACGGTGATGTTGTTCTCCGCTTCGACGGCGACGCTCTTCGCGCTTCGATTCGCGTAAACGTTTTCGGGCGCGTACCGGTCTTTTTCGCCGAGAGCGACATTTTTCATCGTCGCCTTTACGTCGCTTGCCGTATTCGCGACGCTGACGGTGACGCCTACGCCGCCCCCGCCCGCCGCGTCCGCGCTGTACTGCTCATACGTATCCGCGACGTCGCTTTTCGCCTTGACGTTCACCGCCGTCTCGCCGCTGTGGTTGATGCCGCCGATGGCGTCCTCATATCCCTCCGCAAAATCAATCCTGCTGTTTTCAAAGCTCGCTTTGGCGCCGCCTTTGTCCTCGACGACATTTACGGCTGCGCCCACCGCGCCGCCCGCGACCTCCAGCCCTGTGGTGATTTCCCGTGTGTGGAGGCGCGCCATGCGGTTCGCCGTGACGTCGAGATTTCCGGCCGTTTCGTTGGAATCGCTTTGCCCAAAAATCGCCTCGATATTTGAGAGCGTCGCCTCGGTTTTGCCCGTGAGCGTCAATACGTCGTCCACGTTTCCCACGGAAGCGCCGATACCGCCGACGGACACGCCGACGTTTTGGCTGGCGAGGCCGTGCTTCGACGCCGCCTCAACCTTGATGCCGTCCACATTTCCGAAGGAAATATTTTCCCTGTTGTTTTGCCTGTCATGGCTGACCGTCGCCGCAGTGTCGCGGCTGATTTCCATCACGTTGACGCCGACGCCGACGCTCGCGCCCTCGACTGTCAATCCGCCCTGCCCGATCAGTGCCGCATTGTTCGCATAGTCGTGGGCGACGACGCTGACATTTTTCCCACCGAGGGCCGAAGCGTCCGCGAATGCCTCCGTTTTGCCGCCGAGCGTATTGACATTCACCCCGCCGTTCACGGACGCGCCGATACCGGCGACACCCGCGTTCACGACGGAGGAACTCAATGCCGCCGTGCTCGAAGCGGAAATCACCGTTCCTGTGTATGCCGTCGCCTGCCGTTCCATCCGTTCCACCGCGACGATGCCGGGAAAATCGTCCAAAATTTCGCCGTCCGCCACGGTGTCGGAAATCAAGGCGGCACGGTCGGGATTCGCGCCCGCCATGACATCCGCCACACCGCCGCTGACAGCCGCGCGGGTCTTCGTATTGATTTCGTTGACGCCGACGGAAAGGCCGACCGCCGCGCCTTCCGCCGCGAAGGAAAGACCGCCCGCCACATTCGTGATCGTGGCGTCGCTCTGCGCCGCGATGACGGCATTATTCCGCGAATTGACGCTGGAGGCGCCGGAAATTTCCGCGACGGTCTCGCCGTCCAGAAGATTGACCGTGACGGAGCCGCTGATCCCCGCGTGACCGGACGCGCCGATGCCCGCCGCCACGTCGGTGATGGCGTCGTTCGACGCGGCTTTCAGCGCGAAGTCGTCCACCGTTTGAATGCCGCCCGTCATTTTCGCCGTAACGTCCGCGCTGTCCTGCGTGACCGCCACGCCCGCGCCCACGGAAGCGTCTCCGCTCACCGCCACGACGTCGGCGGTGTTCACTGTCGAGCCGTCGGAGGACGCGCTCGCCGTCAATGCACCATACGTATTTCGCGCATACTCCATATCAGACCGGCTTAAATTGAGATGAAGCGCCGTATTCAATTTTTCGCGGTTCGCAAGCTCCTCATTGGAAATTTTCTCGTCCACGCTCATTTGCGACATTTCTACGCCCGTGACGCGCCCGTGACGCGACACAGCCGCCGCGCCCTCCACCGCCGCCGTGCCCGCGCCGCCGACGCCCGCCGCCACCGTGACGAGGTCGGAGGAGTCCGAAGCGTTGATGGCAATCGTCGCGTCCGTCTTCGTGATTTTCTTGTCGTCGTCTGCAGCGTTTTCCGTGTAGCCGAGCTTTTCGAGCCAAGCCCAGTCCATCGTGGTGACGTCCACGTTTTTGACCGCCGCCGTATTCTGCTGCTTGCCGTTCGGGTCGGCAGTGTTGCCGTTCCATGTGCCCATTTCGTTGTAGGCCACCGCGCCGCCAACAGCCGCTTTGCCCGCGCCGGCAACGCCGCCCGCCACCGCCAGCTTGTAAGCGTCGTTGGTTGAGCTGACGTTCAGTGTGCGGATATTTTTCAGCTCGTTCGCCGTGGAATAGGCGTTTTTCTCCCGTCCCTCGATGACGGCAGCGACTTGATCCTGACCAAAATTCAGCGCAAGGGAACCCGTAAGCCCCGCCGTCTTGCCGATGCCGACGCCCGCGCCCACCGCGATAACGCTGCCCGTATTCTTCGCACCGACGGAAACCACGCTGCCCGTCAAGGCTTCCTTCAAGTCTTTATGATCGTACGTTTCCGCGATTTTTGTCTCCACGGCCTTGATGGTCGTTTCCGTCACAAGTGCCTTGGTACTGTTGTCGAGCGTGTTCAGCGCAAGCGCGAGACCGCCGCCATTCTTGGCTCCGGCAATCTGTCCCGCCACGTTGACCTCGCTGGTGTCCGTGGATGCCTTGATATTCACGTCGTCGGCTTCCACCGTGGAATTTTCGACTTCCGCCAATACGTCATTATGCGTGCGTTGGACGCTGACGGAACCAGCGCCATTGAAAGAGCCGCCGCTGGCCGTCTCGCCTGCTGCCGCGTTGACCAGCAAGCCGTCGGCGTTGGCGCGCACGTCAAGACCGTTCCCATCGCCGTCGCCCGTCGCCGTAATTGTCGCGTTTTCC
This sequence comes from uncultured Selenomonadales bacterium, assembly GCA_947167825.1. GTDB lineage: Bacteria > Bacillota > Negativicutes > Selenomonadales > Selenomonadaceae > RUG12372. The sequence goes on from CAMVJN010000009.1 coordinate 14,253, forward strand.
ACCCGCGCCGTGAAATCATTGTCCATTGTGGCAGCGGAGGCCGCGCCCGCAAGCCCCACGCCCCGCGAGGATGTGGAGTCCGAGAGGGCGACGCCCACGGTAACGATGGTCGTGCCGCCGCTCGTCGTGTCGATTTTGTCGGCATAGGTATCTGCGCCATTGCCGCCGTCGTCCGTGGCGGCGTTGTCCTTCGCGATGTCCAGATACGTTTCGCCGCGGGAATCAATGCCCACCGTGCCGAGATAATCGTCAAAATATTTGTTGAGGTTTTGGTTGTCGGAATCGTAGGCGGCGACGTCCGCGCTTTTCGCGTCAATGACGGTTTGATTGTTCACGCGCTCCTTGTCGCCGATGGTCGCCGAGACGTCGTTCTTCAAAAGATTGACCGCCACCGCGCCCTCGAATCCGTAGTTCGACTTTGCTCCCGTGGTGATTGTCGTACCCACCGCCGTGCCGACCTGCGTCAAATCGAGCGCCGCATGGTTCGTCAGGACGCCGATGCCCGTATAGCTGCCGCCCTCGATTTCGGCGGCGAGGGTGTTCTTAATGTCGGCAAGGGTGACGGTGCCGCCGAGACCGACGGTCGTGCCGCCGCCCCGCATCACGTCGAGATTGACGCCGCCCGTCACCTGTGTGTCGCTGTCATAAGCGACGTTCGAGAGTTTCGTATCCGTTCCGTATTCCACATAGGACTGCCCGATATGGGCGCGGACGTCGCTCTCCGTCTGGGTATAGGAAACCGAGGCCGCGCCGTCCAGGGCGAAGCCTTCCCCCTGCTCCCGCGTCACGTCAAGCGCGAGGGCAGCCGCCACCGTCGCGCCGTCCTTCTCCGCAAGATTTTGCACGAGAGCGGCGCGCTCGACCGTGGTATTGTCAATGCCGGAATACACTTTCTGGTTGGCGAGGTTCACCGCCGCCGCGCCCGCCAGCGCGACGCTGGGAGCGCCGTTTTTCGTCGGGCTGTCCGCCGTGCCGTGCAGCGCGTTCTCCGTCGCCGTTTTGTTCGCGTCGCGGCGCGCGCGAATCTCGTCCTCGCTCTCCACGGCGCGCGGAGGCGCGTCGTTGGACACGTCCTGCTCCCAGCCGCTGGAAGTTTCATGGTTGTCCAGGGAATCGCCATACTGGAAGCTGTCCTCGTCGTCATAGGAAGAATCGTCGTAACCGAGAGACGCGCCGAGGCGGGGCTGATGGCCGCGGGTCTTCGTTTTTCCCGACTGCCGCCAAGTGACGGCGGTCGCGCCGCTCCAGGAGCCGATGAAGGAAGCGTCCTCCGCCTTGACCTTGAGCTTCGCCTCGTCGCCGTCGTCCGTCTGATGGAGCCTCACAATCGCGCCGTCGAGCTTCGCCGTGGTGTCCGACGTGACGTCGTTCACCGAGACGCTACCCGCGAGCGCGAGGTTCAGCTTCGGGAGCTTTGTTTCATTTTCCCGCCCGGGGAGCTTTTCGAGATTGTTTGATCCTTGGTCGCTGTTCGCCGTATGGGAAAGGGAAGATTCCGTGCTGTCGTAAAGGTCGTCGGAGGATTCGTCCAAGAGATGGTTGCCGTGGTCTTCCGCTTGGGAAAGATTTTCGCTGCCCGTGAGGATCGCGTTCGGCTCCGCCGCGCCGCTCCCGGCCTTGCCCGTGGTGGAGGCCGTGCCCGCCACGGCGATGGTATTGATCACGCCGTCGGTCAGCGCGTCGAGATTCACCGAGGCCGCGTCCAATGTGCCGGAGACGTTTACAATGTTTGCGATATCGTATTCCGTCACGGCGACGGAAGCGCCCATCGCCGCGCCATTTGCGCGGGAAATCGCGCCCACCACGTTTGTCAGCACCGTATCGGAGCCGCCGCTGATATTGACGCCGCTGTACCGCGCAGCGTAGTCCAGCGATTTCGCGTTGATCTTCGTGCCGCTGCCGACGGTGACGCCGCTCTTCGCGTCGCCGTCCACAATCCCCACCATGCCTTGCACGCCGACGGTGGAGGCTTCGCCCGCGCCGAAGGTGATGTCCGTCGTCACCGTCTCGTTGTTGCCCTGCATGGTCACGCCGTTCCCGATCGCGGCGTTGCCTTCGTTATCTATTGTCTTGGCGTAGCCAGTAATCTCTGCGTGCTTGCCGACAGCGACGCTGCCGTCCGTGTTCCGAGTGGCGACGCCCACCGTGCCGCCTACGGCGTTGGGTCCGGAGGCGTTGTCGGAAAAGGCCAGCACTTGGTTCCACGGGAGCTTTTCCGTATAATCTTTACCATGAAGGCGTTTCTGCTCCAGCCAAGTAAAGACGGGCATAAAATTCACGTCGATGTTGACGCGCCCGTTCATCGCGACGGTGTTCTGCTTCGTGTCCGCCCCGACGGCCGCCGCCCCCTTGGCCGCCTCGATGACGGCATAATCTCCCAGATTGACGTTCGCCTTGTTGTCGAGACGGTTGACGTTCACCGCCCCCGCCACGGAAAGCTCCGTGCCGCTGTGCCGCCCTTGGTTGAACTGTGCTGCGTTTTCGTTGCTGCTGCCCACGGCGTTTACGCTGGCCGCCGCGACAAAATTGCCGTAGTTCTCCGGCTTGGCGAACATGGTCATGTAACGATTGAGAGAATTATAGATGGAAGTGAGCTCGCTGCTGAAATTATTGTCTTTGGCGTTGGAAATTTTGTTGAGGCCCGCGAAGAAGGAGGCGATATTTTCGGCAAGGCCGCCGATGGAGTGGGGCATATTCGTGACTTCATCGCCGATATAGTCGTTGATGTCGAGGCCGGTGGTGACAGTCACTTCCGTGCGGATGTCCCGCATCGCCGCCTCGATGTCCGCCATGACGTCGGTGAAGTCCTCCGCGTCGCCCATAGCCGCGAAATCGTTATAGATTTTTACCAGATTGTTGTAGACCAACACATAATCCGCAATCATAGCGTCGACGCGACCCCAGTCCTGATGGCTGAGGGCGCGGACGTCCACGCTGCCGCCGGAGATTTTCGCGTGCTGCTCCGCCGTGCCGCTGTCCACGGTCACCTCCGCGTTGTTTTGGATGTTGGCGACGAGCACCGCCGCGTCCAGCTCCACAGTGCTGGACAGATTTTTATTGACGTTCGTGAGGGTGCCCATAGAGGTCATAAAGACCTCGTCCATCTGGGTCGCCGCGCCGATGTTCACCGCGCCGTCCTCGCCCTCAATGCTTCCCGTCTTGCCAATGCGAACCTTCGCGTCGTTGGTTTCGTTGGCCACGGCGACGCTGGCGCCAGCCGTCAGATACTTGGAAAGGCTCTTGAGGGCTTCCCCCGCCGACGAGCCGACGACCGCGCCCGCACCGGATTGGAGAGACGTGCCGGAACTGTCAACGCCGATGCTGTCCGCCACCATGTCCATCAAGGTGCCGCTATCGTCGTTGTCCGTCCCGCCGACCGCCGCTTGCCGAATATTCGAGTTTGCGTTCGCGGCATCGTTTTCCTCCCGCTTTGCCGGGGGATTCTTGCCCACGAGGGCATTGTTCGCCGAGACGTTGTTCCGGGAAATGGTGTTGAGCGCCTTGACGGAAACCGTCGAGGCGTCCACCGCCGCGCCGCCATCCGTTTTGGCCTTTCCCGACACCGCGCCGTCGATGCTCACCGTCGCGCCGCTCTTGTAGTCCAGCACGGAAACGCCCGTCGCCGCCGCCGCGCCGGCGCTGGCCTGCACCGTGGCGGTCACGTCGATGCTGTTTGTCGCGGTGGCCGCCACGTTCACGATATGATTTTCGCTCTTGACGGACGCGTTTTCCCTGATGTCCACATTCGCATAGTTGTTCCCCGTGGCGACGGCGACAGCCGCGTCCGTCAGCGCGGCGGAGCCGGTCTTCGTCGGCGCGACGGAGGCCACCGTGGAGGTGGCGCGGAGGACATCGGTGGCGGTGGCCTTTGTCTCGACGGCGCCTTTCGCCGAAAGGTCGCCCTCGATGGTGACGTTCGCGCGGTTGTACCCGCCGAGATAGGTAACGCTGGCGCCCGCAAGCCGCGATGTGTTCTTGTACGGCGACGCCCCCTCTTTCCGTTCCCGTCGGGCATAGGAATCGTCGATTTTCGTTGTCGCCGAAGTGATGTTGTTCGTTGTGGCGGAGGCGTTTACCGAGAGCGCGGGAATCGCGGTGCGAAGCCCGTTGGCGTCCGTGACGAAAGCACCGGCTTCGTCCGTTTTCCACGCGGCCTCCCGCGTTGCGCGGATTACGGCGTCCGCGCCGATGTTCACGTCCGCCTTCGTCTCCATGTAGCTGTAAATGGGCGTGACCTGAAGCGTGCTGGCAAGCTTGTCGATTTTGTACCAGCTTTCGTCAAAGCCGAGCGCGCCCTGAACGTCCTTGTGGATATTTTCCCACTTGTTCGCGTCGTTGGTGCTGTTGTACTGGTTGTAAGCGGTGGCGCTGATGTCCACGGTCTTGCCCGTGACATTGCCGTTCACCGTAGTGTCCGCCGTGACGAACACAATCTGCCCCAACGGGTTCGCGCCCTCGTCGAGGAGGAAGTCCAGCCCTTGCGACGCCTCGCTCTTGACGGAAATATCCTCGTTCCGCGTCGAGGAGGAGAGTTTCGCCGCGCCGCGAGAGATGATACTCGTTCCCGCGTCCGTCGTCACCGTCGCTTCGCGGGTCATATAGCCGAGCTGGGAAAGCGCTTCGTCCGCCGCCGAGGGCGCGGTGCTGTGGGCCACGGCGGATAGCACAATGTCGCCGGAGGCGTCCTCGCTGGCGGTCAGCGTCCCTCCCGTAACGTCCGCGTTGACAGCGCCGGTATTGACCAAAGCGGAAAAGTCGATGCTGTCCTCCGTCCGCAAAACCGCCCCCTGCGCCGCGCCGTCCGCCTTCACGACCTTAATCGTCCCCGCGCTGATGTTGATGCCGTCCACCGCGTTGAGCTGCCCCGCGATGGAAATCGTGCCGGAGGGATTGACGGTAATTTTGCCGTTCGTCAGGTCAGCGGGATTGAAGCCCGCGTCGCTATATTTCACGTCATTGAGATGGGCAGGCGTAACAAGGCTGATGCTGCCCGCATTGATGACGCCCGTGGCGCCCACGGTAACGCCCTTTTCGTTGATGAAATAGATATTACCGCCGATGCGGTGTTCCCGCATGGCGTTCACGACGCCGTTAATGACGACACCATTGGAATCCTTGACCACGTTCAAAAGGTTCAGCGCACTGGCGCCGTCCTTCGACGAGCCGAAATACATATTGGCGATATTGCCGCCGTCGAGGCTGAATTTTGAAAACACGTTGTAGGCGTTGCTCCCCGCAACGCCGTCCGCCAAGATGTCGAACACGCCGCCGTTCTGCGTAATCGTCCCCGCATTGGCGCTGTCCGCTTTTGTAATCTCGCTGGCGCGGACATGGACGGGCGACAGCAAGAAGCCCGCCGCCGCGAGCCCGACCGCCACACGCTTTCCGATCTCGATGTGCAATCCGTTTTCCCTGCGCATTTTCCGAACCCAACCCGACATTTTTCTCATTCCTTTCCGATGAGCACCCCAACGCCCGTGCCAAAACTTCCCGCTTCCTTGCCTATATTTCCAGTTAGGAGTGGTTCGCATATTCACTCCTAGCTCCTCACTCTTTTTCTAAAAGCTCGCCGTCGCCGTCAAATGAACCCTCGTCTTTTCCACTTCGCCCTCGTCCAGCTTCCGCCGCAGCGGAAAGCCCACCGCCACGTCCACCGAGAGGATATTTGCCACCCGCGCCCGAAGGCCGACGCCCGTTCCGGCGAGGATATGGCGTTCCGGGGCATTTTCGCCCCAAAGCCCGCCGTAGTCGAAAAAGCCGTAAAGCGAAAGCTCCCGTTTCTTCGTCAGCGGAACAACGTATTCAACACCGAAACAGTATCCGTTGTCCGCGCCTATCGCGTTTTCCTTATAGCCGCGCACGCTGTACGCGCCGCCGAGAAAAAATTGCTTCGAGGCCCTGAGGTCGTCCCGGTCGCTCATCTGCACGTTCGCCCGAAGAGAAAGGAGCTGCCCGTCGCCGACGCCCTGCTGATAGAGCCAGTTCGCGGCGAAGAAACCGTAATCGTCCGACGGCTGGAGAGTCGCCAGCATATTGTTGTTTTCCCATCGCCCGCTCGTATAGGCGTAGCGATGATAAAAGGCACGGCGCGGCCCGTAATGGGTGAACGCGATGGCCGCCGTTCCCTCGGTGAAGGTGTCGTCCACGATGGGCATATTCATCAACTCTGTCGCCGAATGTTGCCGCCCGAAGGAAAAGGAAAGCTCCGTGCGCCCTGAGCGGTTCGCCCGGATCGGGTGGCGAAAGGAAATCGCCGCCGAGTACGCATGGCCGTATGCCTCCATGCCCCACTCCCGATAGAGGCCGTCGATAACGTTTGTAGCGTTCGTGCTGTAGTCGAATCCGAGGCGCGTGCCGCGTTTGCTGACGGGAATCGAGTAGCCCGCGCTGAAGGACTCCAAGCCCTGCGCGTGGAGATAACCGATGCTCAAAGCGTCCCGCGTGCCGGACACGCTGCGGTTATTGTAGAAGACGCCGCTGCGCCATCGTCCCGTGGTCTCGTTGCCCGCGCCGTCGTAATAGAGCGTCGTCGTCTGGTTCTGCGGCTCGCGCACGGTCAGTTCATAATCCGTCGTGCCCGGCTCTTTTCCGGCCCGGAGCGTCAGATGCAGGAACACGTCGTTCGTCTCGTTGAACCATGTAACGCATTCGTCGAGCGCTTTGATATTCGCGATAGCCCCTTTTTCCAAGCCCGTCCGGTCTGTGATATAGTCGGCGTTGGTGTATTTGTTTCCCTTGACCTCGATATTTCCCGTGCGTCCCTCGACGCGCGCGATACGCACCACGCCCCCGTGGATCGTTTGCGGCGGCAGATACGCGCGGCAGGTGATATAGCCGTTTTCCTGATACCATGCGTTGAGTTTTTCGACGATGGCGTAGAGGTCTTCGACGGAAACTTCCTTCCCAATATATGGCGCGATGCTCGCGTCGCTTTTTTCCTTCGGCATGACCTCGGAGGCGTCAATCTCCACGCCCCGCAGCGTGAAGCGCACCGCGTTTTTTTGCTCCGCGGGCTGTTCCTGCTTGTCGTCGATAGGCTTCTCGTCCGCCTCGCGCCGCGCTTCCATCTCGCGTTCTATCCGCGCCCGCTCCATTTGCTCCTCCATCTGCCGGAGCTGCGCGCCGGGGTCGCCGCCGTCCCCCGGCGCCGCCGAGACATGGCCGTACGAAAGCAGGCAAACCGCCGTCAACGCAGAAGCCGTGTATTTGATCGCGTATCCCATTTCGTCACCTTCCCGGTTTTCGCCGTCGTTCATAGAGTCTCCACGCGTCCGCTCTTTTCCAGAAGCAGGATGATCCGCGTGATGAAGATATGCCCTTCCTGCGCGCAGTGCATCATGCCGCCATGCCTCGACAAGATGCTCTCCACGCTGGCGAGGCCGACGCCGCCAATTTTTTTCGTCGTGCGCGGAAGCTCCCCCTGAAAGGCTACCGTCCCCTGCACGGAATTTCGGATTTCTAGGTACAGCTTGCCGTTTCTCGTCTCCGCGCTTACGTTGATAAACGGGGCATCCATCTTGCCGCAGGCTTCCCGCGCGTTCTCCATGAGGTTCCCGAAGAGCGCCCCTGTCTCCGGACCCGAAAGCGGCAGCTCCTCCGGAATATCGGCGCGGACGGAAAAGTCGACGCCCGCCATCTCCGCGTACCGGGACGCGATGCGAAATACGGCGTTTGCCGTTTGGTTCTTGCAGAAGCTCGCGAGGCTCCCCTGCCGCATCAGTGCGCCGCTTTCCTTCAAATATTCGCGGACGCCCTCGATATCGCCCCGGTCGAGATAATCCAGCAGCACGAGATTATGATGCCGCATGTCGTGATGAAAGCTCCGCGCCTGCTTCACAAATTCCCGCTCCGCCATAAGCTCGTTCTCAAAAATTTGCGCCTGCTCCACGGCGCGTTTTTTGTCGTGCTCGTCGTTCAGGAACTTTATCATGCGGAAGACGAGGATATAGGCCGCGAAAACCACGATGTCCAGCGTCAGCGGTGCCTCGAATCGCGCCCCCGGCGTTCCGCTCCAGTGCGGCAAGGACAAGCAAACAAGCCCCGCGAAGGCCGTCACCGAGAACACCGCCAGCATCCCCCAGCCCTCGGCGATCTTCCGCGTGGCCGAGTGAAAAGCGCGTACCAAATATCGCTGGAGGAACACGATGAAGGCGACGGACATTCCCGTCCGCAGGAGGAAAATCGCGAGGAAGGAGCCGTGGAAGAAAAAGTGGGACGCGCCCCTGGCAATCAATACATTGGACAGGAAGAACACGCCGTAAGTCATGAGCAGAAAAACCTTTTGCGGCAAAGGGCCGTAGGAGGTCGCGCAGAAGAGGATGAAATTGCTCGCAATCGACAGCCCGACGGAACCATAGAAGACGGGAGACCTCGGCTCCGCCATGATGGCCGCGACGCCCAGCGCCGTGCCCAAAAGCGCGTACCCGCCCCACAAGGCCGCCGACTGCCGAAACGGCAGCTTTCGGTCGGACAGGAGGAAAAAGGTAACGGCGTGGCAGAAAAAGATGGAGGCGCTGAAAACCGTTGCCATGAATAAACTTTCATTCGGCATGGGGATTCCCTCGTTTCTTGGTTATTTTCTGCTGAAGGACCACTCGAAAAAGGCGGCGCGGATCGCGCGGTAGGCATTGGGCTTGATGGGGACGCGGCTGCCGCAGGACAAGAGCATTTCATTGACGGTCATCGTCTCAATGGCTTCCTGGTTCACGATATAGCCGCGATAGGGGCTGATGAACTGCCCCGGGCACAACGCGGCAAGCATCTCGGAAAACTCCGTCAGCGTCCTGCGCGTCTCCTCGAAGACGCCGTGCCTCGTCGTCACCGCCCGCACCGCGCCCACGCTTTCGATACAGAGGATTTGGGCGGCGTCCACGGAGCGCACGATTCCGTTTTTCAGCCGGAGCAGGATTCGTTTCGGCTCCGCGTCGGCGAAATGCGTGAGGGCACGGGCGAGGGCTTCGGCGATTTTTTCCTCGGCGAAGGGCTTTACGATGTAGTGCGCCGCTTTCAGCTCGAAGGCTTCCACCGCGAAATCCCGGGACGAGGTGATGAAGATGATGGCGGCACCTTCGTTCTCGCGGCGGATTCGCTCCGCCAGCTCGATGCCGGAAAATCCCGGCATCATGATGTCCAAGAGGGCAATGTCCGCCGCCCCGTGTTTTTCCATGTCGTCCATGAGCGCCTCCGGCGATCCGAAAGCAAAAAGCTCGGCCTTCATGTCCCGTGTTTTCGCCAGATACGTTTCCACCATAGGGCATAGCTTCAAAAGCTCTTGCGGCTCATCGTCGCAAAGCACAATTTTCATCATCTCGGTCCTTCCTTCGTCGTCGGGGATGGCGGCGAACCGTCCCGGAGGGACAATCCCCCGCCTTATAAGCCTTATTTTACAATAAGAATTTACGGCCGGGAAATTTTTTTCATCGGATATAACCTGCCTTTCATCGAAAACTTCTCAAAAGGGACGTTTTTCTCGCTATACTGTATGCGGAGAATAGTTTGCTTCGCCGGAACCCCCGGCGAACAGAAAGGAAGAAATCAACATGGTTTCACTACGAATTACGGCGAGCTCACCATCCAAGTCCGAAAGCTCCTCATGGGGCCGGACGACAAGCGATACCACATGATCGCCACGCTGGACAAGGAGCGTGTGTATGACGCCCATTATCCCGAGATTGCCGGCGGCTATTCACTGGCGGTGTTTAGGGACGCCGCAAACGGGAATCTGTTCTTTGCCTTCGAGTCCAGCGAAAGAGCCTATCTTTTGGGCTATGACGGAGCGTCAAAGAAATTGGTGACGTATGCGGACAGCCAAAATTATTACAGCGGCTTCAAGGGCGTGCCGCAGTTCGCGGCAACGGAGGACGGCGACCTTATCCTCGCCGTGGAGAGCATCTATCTTGACGGGCGTCCGCAGGAGCGGCACCGCTACCGTCTCGTTTGGGACGAGGACAAAAATTGGTTCGCCTATGAGGACCTCGGCGCCGGATGGCCGTCCATCGCCCGCGAGGCGCAATGATCAAAAACAGGAGGAAACGAAAATGAACTGCAAGCGACTCAAGAAAATCTCCGCGGCGCTCGCCGTCGCCCTCGCGCTGGGCGCACCTCTCGCGCCCGCCTGGCAGGACGAATCCGCCGTCTGCGAGGCCGCGAAAGCGTCTGTCGGAATGCATCGAACGGCAGCGGCTTGGCCCGACGAGAAGGACGTGCTGCTGGAGACACCGATGGGCACGATGCGCGGGCGACAGCATGAAAACATCCGCATTTTCCGGGGTATTCCCTACGCGAAACCGCCCGTCGGCGACCTGCGCTTCGCGCCCACGGAAGCCGCCGAGCCGTGGGAGGGCGTACTGGACGCGACAAAGTACAGCCCCATGGTGACCCAATATACGCAGGAATCATGCGACGAGGGTGCTTTGACGCTCAACATCTGGACGCCCGCCAAGGAAGGCGAGAAACTCCCGGTCTATGTCTTCATCCACGGCGGCGCGTTCGCCACTGGAAGCGGATCCATCGCGACCTATGAATCCACAAAGCTCGCGCAGCAGGGCATCGTCGCCGTCACCATCAATTACCGCCTAAACGCTTTCGGCTTCCTCGCCGACGAAACGGGGCTGAAAGAATACGGCACCACGGGGAACTGGGGCCTTCTCGACCAGATTGAGGCGCTGAAATGGATCCGGGCGAACATCGAGGCCTTCGGCGGCGACCCGGAGCGCGTGACCATCGGCGGCGAAAGCGCTGGCTCCTTCTCCGTCAGCGCGCTGATTGCGTCGCCCTTGGCGAAAGGGCTTTTCCAACAGGCCATCATGGAAAGCGGCTGCATTTTGAACATCCCCAGCGTCTCACCGCTGACCCGCGGCGACCTCAAAATGAGCATTGCGGACAGCCGCCGCTACATGGAGCTCATGGGCGGCTCGGACACGCCGGAAGGTCTGGCCTATATGCGCGGCATCCATGCTGACGACCTCGCGGCGAACACGCGCTTCCGCGTCCACGCCACCACCGACCCGCAGCCCTTCTGCTTCTGGCCCG